>JAKCCC010000143.1 GCA_021838985.1 Planctomycetota bacterium | reverse complement strand
AAGAAAAGCGAGATTTGGCCACACCACGGGTCGTGGTCGTCATTCCCGCGCTCAACGAGCAGGAATCGATCGGCCGGGTCATCACTTCCATTCCGCCTTGGGTCAGACAGACCATTGTCGTTGACAATGGTTCCACGGATGCCACGGCCGAGCGCGCCCGGCAGGCGGGGGCTGTGGTTATCACCGAGCCACAGCGCGGTTACGGCCAAGCGTGTTTGGCTGGGTGCGCTGCGGCCGGGGATGCGGACATCGTGGTGTTTCTGGATGGCGATCTGAGCGATTACCCGGAACGAATGGAGCGGCTGGTGCGACCGATCGCCGAAGGTCGCGCCGACTTCGTTCTGGGTTCGCGCACCTTGGGACTGCGCCAAAAGGGCGCCTTATTGCTGCAGCAACGTTTTGGCAACTGGCTCGCGTGCCGGCTGATTCGCCTTTTCTGGGGTCATTGTTATACCGACCTGGGACCCTTCCGCGCGATTCGCCGGTCCAGTCTCGAGCACCTTCACATGGATGATCAGAACTTCGGCTGGACGGTCCAAATGCAGATTCGCGCGGTGGTGGCGGAATTGCGTATTGAAGAAATTCCAGTGGATTATCGCCGGCGAATCGGCCGCTCTAAAATTTCCGGGACGCTGCGCGGTGTTGTCTCGGCGGGTGCTAAAATCCTCTGCACCATCGCACAGGAGTGGCTCAACACCCGCCGGCGCCCCAATGCCGCGCCGGGGCAAACCTAACAGCCTTGCTCCTTGTCTGATCGGCATGGAGCAATGAAAAGGAAAAATCGCAATGGCAGTCGGTCCACACCCTGGAATGCCGAAATCCTGGACGATCATCGTGAGCAGCACGCCTGACGCTATCCAGCTTTCTCATCTGATTCTTGTATTTGAGCGCTGCGGGTGATGCTCTCTGGGCGCACGGGTCTGCTGAACAACCAGCCGCAGTCACGAATCCAGCGGCCGCCGAGCAATCCCAATACCGTCCCCAATACCAAGTGTGCAAGACCAGCTGTAATTTGCATGCTGGGCATATGGGATGCAACAATCCTACACCCAGTGCCGTGGTCGCGGGGCTTAACAGAAACCCCGTTCCAACCAGGAGGCCGTAGATGGTTCCCCAGAACCAGTGACGCTTTCCCAGGATGATGGCGACAATTATTCCAAAGCAAGCGCCATTCCAGAAGTGGTACAGGTAGCCCAGAACGGTGGAACACGTTGATGGACCTTCCATAAAGCGGTTCAGCAAAAGCACGCCGAACAACTGTGGTAGATCACCTGGCATGCCGTTGAAGGCGCGGAAGCTGGTGATGCGAACCGCCTCCAGACCCACTGTGCCGATGACCCCGGCCAGTAGCCCTACGCGTAGCCGATTGCTCAAGCGGCGGTGGCCGCGCCATCTTGCCAGTCCCAGCGTCGCCACCAGCACTCCGATGGATGGCAGCAGCAGCCAGAGCGCAAGGATTTCCATGTTCGCGTAGCCGGCCTGCGCGGCCACAAAGATATTGGGCGATACCCCGGCACATAGAAGGACCAGACCGGCGAGAGCGATTTCCTCGCCACAACCGGCACGCATGCCATACTCTGGAAAAGCGATGGCGGCCCACGGTGAGTCGCCATCGCACCTGAGGGCGACAAGTGCGCGGTCAATGCCCGATCATGGATGTCAACTGCTGCAGTTTCTTATCGAGCATCTTGGCGATCCTGGTCAGCTTCGGATTGTGGAACTTATCGAGCAATGTGGATGGTGGAATGTAGCGCACCACCGTGTCGCCCGCGGCATCCTGGTAGACGTTGATGCGTATCGGAACCACGACACCAACGCCAGGATCGGCCGAGAAGAGCATTTTTCCGACGCGCGGACTGCCGACGAATAGCGTCTCCGATTGCACGTGCAGACCAGCGATCGCAAGCACTTTGCCCTGGTTGAGTTGGCCTATAACCATCATGCCGCCGTGGGCTACAGCCTGCTTGAGCTTACTGATCGTTTGGGACACGGAGGCCGGCGTGGCCACGGCCACGCCCGGGCCGGTCGGTACATAGCTCGTGTCTGAGCCTTGGGCGAAAACGCCCCCGGTCACACCGCCAACCAAAACCCCTGCCGCTAATACCGCCCACCAGATTCCTTTTTGCCTTCGCATGGTAAAACTCCTTTGCAAGGCCAAACCACGGAACCGTTTGCCAACCGCTCCACCGCGGCATGGTAACGTTGGGGAGAAACGCCAATCGCCTTTCACATTAACGCCCAGTTCATATGACAGACTGTTTGTCGTGGCGGGCGCGACATTCTTACACACCGCGGCCCACGGTCAGGGCAGCGCAAACGCCACGTACGCCGACAGTACCCAGTCCCCGCCACGTCGCGCGGCGCTGGTGATGGCTGGTCCTGCGCCCACGCCTATATAGGGCGTCAGATAGCCCCATTTCGGTTCGGGATTGATTTCCACGCCGAAAAGCGTCGTGATCGATTGCCGGTCCACGTCTACGCCGGACACGGGATCGGAGCCGACAATTTCAAATACGGGCGTAATGTCCGCGATTCCCGGCAGGGGCAGGTCCTTATGATAAATGTTGTAGCCCAGCACGGTGTCCCAGGTGATATTTTTCTGGCCGTCCTGATGCGAGCCGGTCAGAAATGCCAGTCCGACGCTGGTCATCACACTGAAATGGTCGCTCAGCGCGATGGCCTGCATCAGACGAGGCGAAATCGTTGTACCGGTGCTTACTGCCGAACCAGAAGGCGGATCGATTGCCAAACCGGAAACCAGCGAATAATCGACATTTCCGTTCCTGCTGGCATATTGGTAGATCGGCGAACGCATAACCACCGCAAAATTGGCCAGGCCGTCGATATTCCTGCTGGTTGACTCGCCCGGCGCGGCGTCGGGATACGACACGTGTTCATGCTGGTAAGGCGCCTGGAATTCGACAGTCCATTGATCCAGGCCCCATTTGAATTCATTGTAAAACAGGTCCAGTTGTTCGTTGCCGCGTTCAAAGTGATACCACGTCATTGCGATTTCACGCTGGGCGGCGACGTTAGCGGCGAGAAACGTCCCTGGAAAGAATCCCTTGGCCAGCCTGCTGCGATGGTCGAGCAGGTCAAAGAAATATCGGGATGAATCGCCGGCAGGCGGCGCCTTACCCAAGAATAGCGAGGCGGGCTGCAATGAGTTGATGTCGAGACCATCCGCCGGTTTCGCATCGCCTCCCGCCGAAGCCTGTGCCGTTGGCGACGCAACCGCGCATACCGCGGCCAGACATAGCGAAGCGATGCCTCCGCATCCCACTCCGCACCCATGGATAGCTGGCATGTGTATTTCCTCTATAGGCACGTGTTACATTTAGTCGTAGGTGGCGCCGGAGGTTTACAGTGACTCAAAAGCTGAGGACCGTATAGCCAGCGTTGACGAGTGTCCGAATGCTGGGATGCCCTCGAAATTCATTACTCAAGGGCAATCCGGCGGCGCGAATCTGGTCCGCCACCCCGTAGGCGTTGGCGCAATAGCTACAAACGGCCCTGAGACGATATCGGATTTGTTGAAATGCCGCATGGTACTTGTGATCCGATCTGGATAATTCGCCCACCCAGCGGGTAGCCGCGCCGTCGAAAATCAGCACCACGTCATCGCCGGCCTCATCACATTCCATCACCGTAGTCAGTGCATTGGCCATGCGTCCCATCGCCTCCGGCGTGGCCGTGTCCGCCAGTAACAGCACACACATCTTGGCCATCGACATACTCCTGAAATGGGCTCGGCGGTGGCTCCGTCAACGCAACGGAGACTTCACCAGCGATTGGTTTTAAGAATGAATCCCAACAGTTGTCTGACCCGCGGCGTCAAGCGCCGGCGGTTATACGCATCGGCCGCCTGTTTGATGACCGCAGCCTGGGTGGGATAGGGGTGAATCACCGAGGCGACCTTTCCCAGGCTCACCCCCGCCGTCATCGCCAGCGTGATTTCCGAGAGCATCTCCCCGGCATGGCGGGCCACTAGCGTAGCGCCGAGAATTTGACCGGAATCTTTCCGCACGTGCACTTTCAAAAAGCCGGTGGTTTCAGAATCCAATACGGCCCGGTCCACTTGTTCCAATGGCACCATGACGGTATCCAAGATGATTCCCAGTTTTTCAGCTTCTGCCGGATAGAGTCCCACATGCGCCACTTCCGGATCGGTAAAGGTGCACCAAGGGACCGTCAGCGCACTGACTCTCTTGCGGCCGAAGAACAGCGCATTGTGGATCACGATGCGAGCCATGGCCTCGGCCGCGTGCGTGAACTTATAGGGTGAAGAAATGTCGCCGGCCGCGAAGATGCGCCTGTTGGCGGTGCACAGAAAATCATCCACCTGCACGCCACGTTTATCGTACCCAACGCCCGCCGCCTCCAGATTCAGTCCTTCCACGTTGGGCGCCCGACCCACCCCAATGAGAATTTCATCCACACATAATTCGCTGGCGGCGTCTGGACATTCCAGGGCGAGACATTTCCGGTTGTCGCGCGACGTGACCGATTTAATGTTACAGCAACAATTGATCTGAACCCCATCGTGAATCAACGATTTGTCGACCATGGCGGCGGCGTCCCGGTCTTCCCGCGGTAACAACTGACGTTGTTGCTCCAACAAAAAGACCTGAGAGCCGAGCCGGGCAAACGCTTGCGCCAATTCGCATCCAATCGGCCCGCCGCCGATGACCGCCAGACGGGCTGGCCGCGCCGTAAGACAAAAGACATTCTCATTGGTCAGGTAACCAGTCTCGGCCAGACCCGGGATAGGTAAATCAACCGCACGGGCGCCGGTGGCGATCACCGCCTTACGGAACCGCAACACGTTCCGCCCGATACCGATGGAGCGGCGATCAAGGAAGCGCCCTTCGCCGATAAATACGTCCACGCCAAGACTGCGGAACCGTTGTGCAGAATCATGGCCACTTAAGTCGGCCCGTAATTGTCGCAGCCGCTGCATGACCGCCGGAAAATCCACTTCAAGACTATCCCGTATTGGCACTCCGAAAAGGCCGGCCTCGCGTACGTCATGGCAGGCCCGTGCCGCCCGAATCAAGGCCTTGGATGGCACGCAACCTACGTTGAGGCAATCCCCGCCCATCAGGCTTCTTTCAATCAGGGCCACGCTGGCCCCCAGCCCCGCCGCCCCCGCCGCGCAGACCAGTCCCGCGGTGCCGGCGCCGATGACCGCTAGGTCGTAGCACGGCTTGGGGAGGGGGTTGACCCATTCCGGTGGATGCACATTCTGCTGTAATTGCCGGTTGTACGGGTCCAGCGGAGCCAGAGATGGAATCTCTGCCAGGATTTCGGTAGCCACGGTTATTTTTTCCCCCCCCTTTGCGCCAGCCTATTCTGGATACTGTCCAAGTTCCAGTTGTAAGGCATAAACACTACGTCCGGAGCAGCACCCTTCGCTAATTCTGCAGCGACGTGCTGGTTATACCGGGCGACGAATGTGAGCACCGAGCCGGCGGCCTGTTCGAAGTCGCCGCCGTACCACTGGTAAATGCTAGTCAGGTGCAGCCTATGGCCACCGCGGGAAAGGCGCACCCATCGCGGATCGTTGTTGACGATTTGGGCCTGGCTGTTGAGTTGGGCGTTAAGGGTCGCCGCTTCATAAGCCTCGCGGCGCAATGGCGGACAGCCGATGGATGCACAGTTGATGGCGAAATGAATCCGCGGATCGGCAAAGTCGCTGCGCAGCATCAATTCGATCTGTTCGAGGCTGTACAACCTGCCGCCTATGTTCCAGTGAACCCAGGCCCAACGTTTGTCAGCGGGAATATCCCGAATCGACCGAATGGCCGGATAATGATCCAGGATCAGCCGCAGTGTGAACGCGTTGTACGCGTTGATCAA
>JAKCCC010000142.1 GCA_021838985.1 Planctomycetota bacterium | reverse complement strand
AGGTGGGGGCAGTGAAGTATGCCTTTCATCTGATCCCGAGCGGTATTTTACATCCCCACTGCATTTGCGTGTTGGCCAACGGGGTGGTGATCGACCCGATTCAATTGGTGCAGGAAATTGACGCGCTGGCGGGCCAGGGCCTTGAACTACGGGACAAGTTGCGCATCTCCAGCCAGGCCCACGTGGTGCTGCCCCACCATAAACTGCAGGATCAGCTTTCCGAAGGGCGCCTCGGAAACCAACGCCTTGGCACCACCGCCCGGGGCATTGGGCCGTGTTACGCCGACAAGGCGCTGCGCGCCAGCGCCCTGCGCATGGCCGACCTGATCGATGAGGATCGTCTGCGCAGCAGGCTTCCGCTGATCGTCAGCGAAAAAAATCGTTTGCTGCAAAGGCTTTACGATGCGGAGCCGCTGGCCTGGGAGCCAATCTTTGAGCAATACCGCGGCTGTGCGGAACAGCTGCGCGAACACGTCTGCGATACCACCGACTTGCTGCAGGAAGCGTGGCGGAACCACCGGCGTCTGTTATTTGAAGGAGCCAACGCGGTGCTGCTGGACCTGGACCACGGGACGTTTCCGTTTGTCACCAGCAGCAATTGTGGTACGGGGTTAAGTGCCGGCGCCGGTATTCCGGGCGCAGCCCTGACGTCAATTTTGGGCGTGGCCAAAGCCTATTGCACCCGCGTGGGTGCTGGGCCATTTCCTACCGAGCAAAACAACACCATCGGGGAACACCTGCGCCAGCGCGGCCATGAATATGGCACCACCACGGGACGGCCCCGGCGTTGCGGCTGGCTGGATCTGGTGGCGCTACGTTATGCTGTGCGCGTATGCGGCGTCACCGGGTTGTGCCTGATGCTGCTGGATGTACTTTCCGGCATGGACACGCTGTGCCTTTGCACCGCTTACCGCCATGCCGGCCGCCATACGGAAGGCTTTCCTCCGGACGCCTATGATTTAGCGCGGGCTGAACCGGTCTATGAAACGCTGCCGGGATGGAGCGAATCTTTGGAGGAGACGACCAGACGGGCGGATCTGCCGGCCAATGCGCGCCGCTATCTGGAGCGCATTGAGGCGTTCGTACAAACGCCGATTCGTATGGTGAGTGTGGGAGCGGCGCGACATCAGACCATGACTTGTTGAAAACCGAGCCGGCGGCAGGACGGATGGTGCGGCCTGACCGGGAGTCGCCGTAGCGGCCAATCGCGGCAGGTGAAGCCGCCCGTAATAAAGATGGCCCGCGGCCCATCCGCGAAGGAGTCCTGTTTTCCTCGAGCCGGGTCACGCTGTACGGGTTAGTCGTTGCTGGAGCGCAGCGTCCTGCTCTCTAGCCGCTACGTTCGGAGCAAGCTCGCCGCATGTCGAATGAGTCGGATCTGAATCAACCCCCCGCCGGCACCGCGGCGGAACTTTCACCCCGACATGTCGCCATTATCATGGATGGCAACGGCCGCTGGGCCGTGCAGCGCGGCCGCCCGCGCACCGACGGACATCGCCAGGGCGCCCACGCCGCCCGTCAGATCATTGAACACGCGGCGCGGCGCCAGCTTGAACAGCTTACCTTATACAGCTTTTCCATTGAAAATTGGCGGCGTCCCGCCCAGGAAGTGGCGGAATTGATGGAGCTTTATCAGCAATATCTCATCAGTCATCGCGCCATGATGCACGATAATAACATTCGGTTTCGGCAAATCGGCCGGCGCGACGGGCTGCCGCCGCAGGTGTGCCGCGAAATTGACAACACCGTCGCCGCGCTGGCCTCCAATACGGGCATGACGCTCTGCCTGGCGGTCAATTACGGGGCGCGCACGGAAATTGTCGACGCGGCGCGCCAGATCGCCGCGGAAGTCCAAGCCGGACGGCTGACGCTGGCGGACATCGATGAACGCGTGCTGGCGGCTCATCTGTATACCGAAGGCATGCCGGATCCCGATTTGCTGATCCGCACCGCTGGTGAAATGCGTGTGAGCAATTTTCTGCTCTGGCAGATCAGCTACGCCGAGTTGTTCGTCAGCGAGGTGTATTGGCCGGACTTTACCCCCGCCCATTTTGACGCGGCCCTGGAAAATTACGCCGGGCGGCGGCGGCGTTTCGGAGGCCTGGACAATCGGCGGTCGGCTAATGCCGCGGCCCTCGCGCTGAGCCGAGACAGCTAATCCGGGCGGTTTAGATGCCCACACCTGGCCGAGCCGTAAGAAGGTAAAAGTAAAAATGAAAAGCATGCCGAAGATCACGCTAACGACGCTGCGGCAAATGGCGGCGGAACGCCGGCCCATCGCCATGCTTACCTGCTACGACTATCCGATGGCGAAAATTCTGGCCGCCTGCGGCGTATGTATTCTGCTGGTGGGTGATTCCGCCGCCACCACGGTTCTCGGCGAAAGTTCGACGCTGCCGGCAACGCTGGACTTTATGACCATCCTCACCCGTGCCGTCCGACGCGGCGCTCCGGACGTCTTCGTCCTGGGCGACATGCCCTTCGGCAGCTATCCGGATGTACCGACCGCCGTCGCCAACGCCCGCCAGATGCTCTGCCTGGGCGGAGCCGACGCCGTCAAGCTCGAATGTGACCGCCGGCATGAGCCTATCGTGGCGGCGCTAGCCGCCGCGGGCGTGGCGGTCTGCGCCCATTTGGGTTTGCGGCCGCAGCGCGCGGCGCTCGACGGCGGCTATCGTTACCAAGGGCGGACGGAAGTGGAGGTGGAACGAATTGTCCAAGACGCGTCCAGAATGGCCCAGGCGGGGGCGGAGCTTATTTTGCTGGAAGCCGTGCCCGATGCGGTCAGCCGTCGGGTCGTCGCAGCCGTGCCTTGCCCGGTGTTAGGCTGCGGGGCCGGTCCGAGTTGCCACGGTCACGTGGTGGTGTTGCATGATCTGCTCGGCTTCAGCGAAAGAACACCCCGATTCGCTGACCCACTGGCGGATGTGCCGGCCGTCATAGCACGAGCGGCGCGGGATTACGTTGCGGCGGTGGAAAATCGTCAATACCCCGCCCCGCGGCATCAATACGGCGCTGCCGCTGGCGCCTGATGCATCCTGAACCCGTCGCTTGCGCTCCGGGTTACGAAAAAGCGGTGGCGCCTTTCATAGCCCCAAGGTCGCCGTGGGCGACTAAACGGGGTGGGACGTCTGTAGGGCCGATGCCCTCATCGGCCAAGCGACCGCCCGATGGGCATCGGAAGCAGTGCGGGGTTGGGCCTAAATCTGCGGACGGTTCCGTCAGCTTAGGCCCAGCGCGCGGAGGCGAAACGATCAACCCAGCAGCGGGTCTGCCGCTCTTCAGCGGCGCTGGGCCAGCTGGGATAGTGCACACCCGGCCCGAGGCCCGTTCGCTCCAGCAGCGCATATACCTCCGGCCAACGCCCCCATACCTGGGTTTTCTTGCCGGCCTTGAAAATACGTTCATAAATTTCCGGCCAGGCCGGGGGTGGCGGCGCACCATCGCCCGGCACCCATTGCACGCCATCCAGATGCTCCAACGCCAGCACCGCGTCGAGATGCGGCAACTGGCCTTTCCCGTCGAGGTGATAGAAACTGTGCTCTAACCGCCGCGTGGTGGCGTCGATCTCCGGCCGGACAAATTGCTGGAACATGTCCGGTCCGATCATATAACTGAAGTCGCACTGGAGCATGTAATAAGGGCGTTCGCTGTAGATGCCGCACCAGGCGGAGTAGCCGGGGTTGAGGGGCTGCATAACGGCATGGATCTCTGCGAAGAAACGATGCCAGAGGCGGTGAACCTCATCCCGTACGCGGATGACCTCCGCCGGATGATCATACAAGTCCAGCAACAGCGCTTCGGCAGGACGGAAGGTGGAAAGCACATCCAGGTTGCCACCCAGATCGGTCATCGTCACAAGGACCTGGCCCTGCCACCGCTGCATCATGGCCGCGCAAAGTTCTTTGACCCGCCGCAGCCATGGATTATCCGGATCATACTCCAGATGCAGCCCACCGATCGGTACGTCGCGAAGTGGATGGAACCACACCCGGCCGGTGGAGGTGTCAAGTCTGGCCCCCAGGAACGCCGCCATGACTCCCGGCCCAAAGCAGTCCATGCTCCACAGCGGATAGGCGTCACCAAAGTAGCTGCGGCGCGATAATTCCCAATCGATGCGATCGACCAGAGCATCGGCGGGAATCGAAAGGTCTGCGCAAGTGGCCTGGGACAATAAAGGTGCACGCGGCTTGGGACGGCCGGGATCGCGGTTCACGCAGGTTGCCGCCATCAACGGACGGGTTAGTTGGCCCGCCCACCAGGCACGGTACGTCTGCCGCAATTCTTCCCACCGTTGAGGACTAAAGTCAATCGACATGGGCCGGATCTCCCTGGCGTGCGGTGTTCCCATGGGACCGCCCGGCGGGCTCCAGTGGATGGCTTATGGCCGCCGGCGGACGGCGCGGCTCAATGGGCTGAAGAATCTTGCGCCGCTCGGGTGTAAGCCGCGCCAGCAGTTCTGGGGAGTATTGGTATCCATAACGGGTGTTGCCCCACGTCGGTCCATAGCGATAAATCACCGCGCGGCGCTCATCCGGGTTGGTGCGCGAACTGGCGCCATGACATAGGGCATCAACGAATAACAAGGCGTCTCCGGCCCGCAAGTGCACTTCGATAGAGCCAGCCACCTGGTCCACCCGTTGCCGTTCACCCTGGGCGTTGTTCCAGGCGATAGGGGGCGGATCGAAGTTGGATTTATGGCTGCCGGGTATCACCACCGTGCCGCCATCGCCCGGTCCGATGTTGGTCAGCGCCAGCAGAATATTCACCTGCCCGCAGCGAAAACGGCCGTTGACGAATCGATATTGATTGCGAACCACGCCATTTTGTCCACCGGAATGGATCGGAAAGAATCCGCCGTGCCGCCGAAGGCTGGCGAAGCATTCGTCGATGAACAACCCTTCCACGTAGCTGTTTTCCTCGCCACAATAGCGGCGCAGGCGACGAATCCAGGCGGGGTGGTCAATCAGGCGCTCAAACGGTTCTCCCGCCTCCACGATATTCTGCAATTCCACGCCGGCATCGCCGTTGTTGTCGAACCGTTGTACGTGGCCGTGCCATTGGCCCCATTCCAGCGGTGGAAATGCATCCAATACGGCATTGAGTTCTCGGACATGGGCCGAATCGACGGCGTGTTCCAGGATCAGATACCCGCGTAAATCAAACAGGTAATCCTCTAAATCGTAGGCCATGTTTGGCGCTCCTGATTCCTTAAACGTTACCTTGGCACAGCAGCCTTTGCTAACTATATGCGGAAATGCTACAAAAGAAAGGGCGATTTTGTTGAAAAAGGTATATAAATGTTGCAGATCGTCCGGCACACCACCTATCGGTCCGAACTTTATCGGGTGCGCGGACCGATCCGCTGGGGCGGGCGTATGCCCGCTCTTTACCTCTCCCTGTTGGGCCGTTTTTTCAGCACCGGCCACTTTGCCTTCCAGCAAGTCTCCCCGGGGTTCGCCGTCCATGTCGTCGAATCGGGCCGTGGAATGATGAAAGTCGGCGTAAAAGCCTATGCGGTCGGTCCCGGCGATGCGTTCGCTTTTTTCCCGGGTTGCCACTACGACTACCACGACTTTCCCGCTACGCCCTGGCGTTATACCTGGCTGACGTTGGAGGGCACGCAGGTGCAGGCCAGTCTCGGCCATGTGGGCCTGAGCCAGGCTCGGCCGCTGCTGCATCTGCCCCCGGCGGGGCGCCTGGAAGAACTGCTCGCGGAGATCCAGGCTGCGTACGCCCGTCCGACCATTGCGGCCAGCTACGCCATCGCGGCGGGCTGGCGGTTGATCGACGCGCTGGCGGGGACTGATTCGACGGACGTGGCGCCCGCCAATATCGCTGAAGCGGCGAGATTTCTCATCGATCGGCGCACCCTCAAGGCTGGTC
>JAKCCC010000141.1 GCA_021838985.1 Planctomycetota bacterium | reverse complement strand
CTATATGTACTGGGATTGGTTTATGGGCCCGGTCATCAACTTCGGCAACTTCTACAGCGACACCATGATGGCCATGGCTTGCGCCGAACGGGTCCAGACCCTCCTGGCCCAGAAGCCACAGGTGGCCGATGCCCCAGGCGCCACGGCGCTGCCGCGGATTCGCGGCGCGGTTCGCTTTGAGCACGTGCATTTCGGCTACGATCCCGCCAAACCGGTGCTGCACGACATTGATTTTGATGTGGCCGCGGGCCAAACCGTCGCCCTGGTGGGCCATACCGGCTGCGGCAAGACCACCATCGTCAGCCTGATCTGCCGCTTCTATGAGCCGCAGCGCGGGCGCATTTTGATTGATGGCCAGGACCTGCGCGCCGTCACCGGCGAGAGCCTGCACCGCCAGATGGGCATTGTTTCGCAGTTGAACTATCTGTTCACGGGCACGGTGCTCGACAACATCCGCTACGCCCGACCGGACGCCACGGACCAGGACGTGTATGAAGCCGCCCGCCAATTGAATTGCTACGACGCCATTATGAAGCTCCAACATGGTTTCCAAACCGTCGTCACGGAACGCGGCGCGTCGGTGAGCCTCGGCCAGCGCCAACTGATCTGTTTCACCCGCGCCTTTCTGACCAATCCGCGCATTCTCCTGCTGGACGAGGCCACCAGTGCTGTCGATATGCACACCGAACTGCTGCTGCAGGAGGCCCTGGCCAAACTGGTGGCCAATCGCACCACCTTTGTTGTCGCCCACCGTCTGAGCACCGTCGTCAACGCTTCGCTGGTGCTGGTGCTCGAGGGCGGACGCATCATCGAACGCGGAACGCACCATAGCCTGCTGCAACAGAACGGCAAATACGCCATGCTCTACCGCGAATTCACCGGCGCGGCGTAATCCACCCCGGCTCGCCAGGCCGGGGCGACCATTTCGCAACTGTTAACCAATAACCTTGACCCTTTTCAGCCACTCCTGCCGCCACCGGCCGCCCGCCTCGCCGGGGGTGCGCCGGACTTTGTCGAGTCGCCTGACGGTCGCCTACCCCCCCCGCCGGCCGCTCGCCGCTTAGCCCGGCGGCCCACACGCCGGGTGGTACCCCTTCTCAATCGACAAACTTCTGCTGCAACAAAGCCCCAGCCCCGCCACCGAACCCGCCTCCGCACCCGAAGCACCGGGCTTTAGCCCGGTGAGCTTTAGCCCGGTGACCCATAGCAACTCGCCCGCGCCCCCCGCTGCGAAATGTCCACGCCCCGCGACCGTGCACGGCCGCTGGAAAGGTCCTGCACCCGCGGGCCAGTCAGGCCGGACGGGTAGACATAAAGACCGCCTGACAGTAAACTCCATCGTGTGTATCGATTGGCACGGTTCTGGTGGGTCGTACTGTTGGGGTTGCTCATGAATGGTTGCGCTACGGTCTTCACGAGCACGCCGCCGCAGTCCGCCAACGAGCAATTCCTGCTTTCGCAGGCGGCCTCCAAAGCCATCCACAAACTCTCCGCCGCCAATCTCCGCGGCCGGACGGTCTTTGTCAGTACGCAATATCTCGATACCGGCAACCTCGGCACCACCACTCTCACCATGCCCCAATTTCTGATTGGCGACCTACGCGCCCATCTCTTAGCGCATGGCGCTCGCCTGGTCAACAACCCCCAGGCGGCTCAGATTACCTTGGAAGTGCGCTGCGGAGCGCTAAGCCTTAATCAACAACAGTTGTTGATCGGCATCCCCGCCATCGCCTTCGGCAATTACAGCGCCAATTCCAATTTTAATCTCCCCATAGTCCTGCCCCAGATCGCGCTGCTGCAAAATATCAAGCAACACGGTTACGCCGACATCGGCTATGTCGCCTATTGGACCAAGACCGGGGAAATCGCCGCCAGTTCCGGACCGTACGTCGGGCGCACCTATCGCAGCGACTGGTGGATCCTGGGGTTTGGCCCGCAGACTTCCGGCGATATTCCGCCCGTCTTTAAGGGTCGCGGTGAGTAACGCGCCGGAGGGCGCCGCCCATGAAACATTCCTCTGCACCGGCCCCATCGGGTTTTTCCGCCGCCTCTCCGCCCCGCCCCCGCTCGCGGCGCCTGTGGCGACTTTTCATTTTTATGACCGCCGCCCTTGCCGTCGGCCTGGCCTTCACCGCCGGCGTCAAGCTCGGATTGTGGTATCTGCGTTCACCGCCGGCGAAACAATGGGTTCTGAATCGACTGGAAACCTGCCTCGGCGTGCGCATAGAGGCGCAGCAAATCCACATCAACTGGCATGGCCGCACCACGCTTACCGGTGTGCGGATGTGGCTTCCCTTGGGCCAACGACCGTTCCTGCGCGTCGCCCGTCTCCAATTCACCCATAGCAGCGTCCCCTGGTTCCTATTGACCCGCGATGTCAATTTACGCTCCATTCGCATCGTGGATCCGCGCCTGAACGTCCGCCAAAATGCCGACGGCGCTTGGGATCTCACCCAGGCCTGGGGCACCCTCCGCCAGGCCTGGCGCCAGTGGCGGGCCATCCATGCTCAAACCCCGCCGCTCTCCGCGATACCCTTGCCCTCCGTTACGCTTACCGGTGGCGCAGTCGCCATCCTCACTCCTGCCGGCCAACGCTTGCAGCTCACGAATATTGCCATGCGCGCCCACCCCGGTGGCCCCCTGATGTGGCACTTTCACCTCTGGACGCATCACGGCGCCCGCCCCGGCCGGTTCAACGCGGTCGGCCTTCTGGTCCCGGGACAACAGTGGCTCCACCATGTGCGTCTCCAGGCGTCGCTGGCGGCCAGCTGGTTAAAGCTGCTCTGGCCGCGGTGGCCCGGTGGCGCCATCACCGTGCGAACCGGTTTACGCGGACACGTTGCCGCCGATACCCTCACCGAAACCCTGTCCCATCTGCACGTGGTTGATGTTCGCCAGCGCTGGAGCCTCAGCGGCGGCGCCCACGGCTACTATGGCCCCCAGCGCTGGCGACTCGCGCCGAACCAGCTGCAACTGCGCTGGAGCGCCCTGCCGCTGGCGGTCAATTTCTACCGTGGTCACTTCTGGGCCACCACCCAGGGCATCCACCTGCAGAATCTCGCCGCCCAGGTCGGCGGCGGGGATTGCCACTTAAGTGGTCTGCTCCAGCCCTCCCTCGGATCTGGCCAATTGCAGTTCTTCTGGCACAATGTGTCTCTGCTCGGCGGCCGGTTACAAAGCGGTTCCTTTAACGGTTCCCTCACCTCGCCTTGGCCAGGGCGGCGGGTTTTTTCCGCCACCCTCACCTCCCGCGGTCAGAACCGTTACGGCCGCTGGAATGTGCAGCTCAAGGGTGGCGCCACCGGAAGTCTGGCCCGCGGTTTTCACTGGCAGGTCGATGCCCCGCGGTTATCCCTGTGGCCATGGACGCGAACCACTCCCGTTCAACTGACCGCCCTGCACCTTTCCGGCGCCTACGCCCACGATAAAATCACCATCCACCGCTGTACCCTGCCGGGCGCGCCGCATTCCCTGCTCTCGGGCAGTTACACCTTACCCCTGGGCCTCTGGCGGGTGCGCCTGCATGGTCCCGGAAATATCTTTCCGCTCCTGGCGCTGCCCGCGAACGTGCAAATCCACCTCCAGGCCTACGGCAATTTCGGCGGCATGCAATTGCAGCAACTCATCGTAAAAAATCCTTCCTGGGATTTTACCGCCGCCGGCAACTGCCTTTTTGCCGGCCCCTATCCCGTCCACCTCCTGCTGACCGTGACCGGTTTACCCCTGGCTTCCCCCACCGCCGCGCCCGCCACCGGCTGGGCCGTCGGCGGCCTGGTCTCCGGTCATCTGATGACCACCGGCACTCTGCTGCCCCTGAATCTCTCGCTCAAGGGCCGGCTCATGGGCGCCCACCTGCTGGCCAACGGCCACCCGCTGGCGCTGCCGCCGGTGCGCGTCCAAGGCACGTTGCTTCACCACCACATACAAGTCCAGGCCATCCCGGTGGCCCTGCTCGGCGGGCAGGTCACCGTCACCGCCACGGCCCGCACCTCCGGACGCCTGGCCTCGATGGATTTCGCGGCCCGGAACCTTTCCGCCGCCTCCCTGGCCGCCTGGCTGCTGCCGCCGCCCTATCAAAAAGCCGGCGGCCGCCTGAACCTGCAGCTTCATCTGGCCATGCCCCAGGCCGCGTGGCAGACCGCTCAATTAACCGGAGCGCTCACGCTCCGTCACGGAACCCTGCCGCCGCTGCCGGGCGGGCTGCTGCTGGCCCCCGGCGTCAGCGCCACCGCCCGGATAAACCTCGCCCACGGCGTGCTGTCCCTGGCCCCCATTTCTATCCGCGGCGGCGGGGGCGATCTCTCGGGGCAGGTGACCTGGAATCCCGCCCTGCCGCGCCAGGCGCAGCTGCGCTTCACGCTCGCCCACTGGCCTTTGCGGTTGCGACGCCCGCGCCTGTCGATGCTCGTTTCCGGCCAGGGCCAGGGGCGCTTGGACTGGACCAAACCTCTGGCCGCGTGGGGCGCCGCCGACGCCCAGGCCAGCCTGTTTCAGGCCCGCCGCCTGATCGCATCTATCCATACCCATATCTCCAGCAACGCGTCGGTGGTAACCTTCTCCCGCCTGCGGGCCTCCGTGGCCGGCAACCGTTGCCGCGGCGCCGTCACTTACAATACCGCCCATATCCTGGCCAGTTCCGCCCACTTGCATTACGCCCTGCCGCATCCCGCCGCGTTGTATGCCGTCATCCGAAACCTGCTGCGTCCAGGCCCCGCCGCCCCCGCCCGCCGCTCGCGGCTTAGCCCCTCCGCACCCGAAGCACCGGGCTTAGGTTTCAAGAAAGCACCGGGCTTTAGCCCGGTGAACGGCGGCGGCCGTGGCCCCCGAAAGCTAACGGGTTCCCACGCAGTCTTGCCCCCGCCCCCGTCGGCCGCCTCCGACGCCGCCGTCGCCCTGATGCTCGGCTATCCTCCATCCCCATCCGCCCCCGCCGGCGCCATCCCGCCTCCAACCCGGCCCACGCCGCCCCTGGCCGCATCACGGCCCACCCCCGCTTCCCCCCCGGCGCCCCGGGTCCTGCGCATGCTGCACAGTGGAAAAATGACCGGCTCGCTCCTGCTCCGCGCCGCGCCCGGCCCCCACCCCCTCGCCCCTTTGGAATTACGCCTGAACGTCCATGCCCCCGCCGCCCGCTTCGGCGCCATGCGCCTGGGTGATTCCCGGTTCGACCTCTTCATCAACCACCACAGCTTGGTTCTGGATCACTCCCGCCTGGCGCTCGCCGGCGGCATCCTTCGCCTCTGGGCCCAGTTGGGCCGTCACAGCGGCGGCGTCTATTCCACCCACGTCGTGCTCCGTTTTAACCACATCCATCTCGGCCAGATCACCCGCACCGTCCAACCGAATGCTCCGCCCATACCCGGCGTCTTGCGCGGCCATTTAAGCGTGGTCGTCTTGCCCGGTCACTGGAATGACGCCTTCGGCGAAGGGGACCTGCATATCACCCATTCCAATCTCACCCACTCCACCATCATCGCCTCGCTGTATCGCGGACTGCATTTAGGCCTCGATCAAGGCGCTCCCACCGGCCGCGGATCGGCGCGCTGGCGCGTCGAAAATGGCGACGCCTACATCACCGAACTGCGCTACTGGAACCACGGCGTCAACGTCCTGGCCTCCGGTTCGCTGCGCGACATCTGGCGAATCCCGGACAGCCGCATCCGCGGTTATGCCATCGCCACCGCCCAGCCGTTTCGCATCCTGCATATCCCCTTTGTCCCGCAGGCCCACGGCGTTCTAACCGCCCTGGAATCCAATGTCAGCGCCGTGCAGGTCGGCGGAACCTGGGCGAATCCAATTTCCACGCCCGCCACTTTCACGCAGTTGGGCACCGCCATTCAGCAGACCTTTGTTCGCGCTATCCTCGGCCGCCCCCAAGCCTCCAGCCCCCGCTGACCAAGCCCCCTC
>JAKCCC010000140.1 GCA_021838985.1 Planctomycetota bacterium | reverse complement strand
GGCCGCGGCGACCGGGCGTCTTCCGGGCGGCTGGCATCCCATTGGGACGCAGCGGATTCGGGCCGCACTTCCACGACCGGTGAATTCACCGCCCGGTCCGCGGTCGCCTTTCTGGCCGGAATTAATAATTCCAGGTGGCCCAGCGCCTGCCGGACCAGGTCGCCCGCCGCCCGCAGCGAAGGATTCCCATCCAGAGCCGCCAAGCTGGCCTGCAGGTACGCCCAGCGTGACTCCCCATCGCCCTGGCCTGCGGCGACTTGGGCGGCCGCATCCGCCGGGGCCGGACCCAGCGCTACCCAGGGCGCCACATACGCCAATTCCTCCAGCCATTCGTGGTGCTGGCGCTGCAACGCCTGCAGCCACCAGGCCGCTTCGCCGGTGGGCGCCTTTTCACGATCCTGGAACTCGGCCAGCAGCTCTTCGCCCCGGCGCAGAGCCGCGGCCACGTCGCAGAGCCGGGAAAAATCCTGACGGTAGACATCGTTGAGGGCTTTCAGCAGGCCAGCCAGGGCCAACGGAACAGGCGTTCCCGACGGCGCTGCGGCCGCGGGCCGTTCGATCCGGCCTCGCACCTCGTCCTGAAGGGCCAGCAATGTATCGACCATGCCGGCGGCCACGCGGCCGCTCACCAGCGGTTCGCGCGCCGCGGCCTGCAGTGCCGCACGCAGCACCAGCAGGTGCCCCGCCAGATTGCCGCTGTCTACGCTGGAAACATATTGTGGATTCAAGGGCCGCAGCGACTGCGTGTCGTACCAGTTAAAAAAATGACCGCGGTATCGTGGCAACTTGTCCATGACATCCAATCTGACCCGCGTGCGATCTAGGAATCCGCCCGTGGTTAACCAGGCGAAATCATGCGCCGCCGCATTGGCCAGCAGCGCCAGCCCGATATTGGTCGGTGAAGTGCGGTGCGCCGTGACGGGCTGGGGATATTCCTGAAAATTGTCCGCGGGCAGAAAATTTTCGCCGGCGCCGGCGAATTGTTCGAAATAACGCCAGGTGCGGCGGGCCACCATCCGTAAAAAGTCGCGCCGCTCCGCGTCTAACTCTATCGTCGGTTCAACCAGCGGCCGGCTCAACAGCCAGGCGACGGCCGGGGACAGCACCCATAAAGCGGCCAAGATAGCTGCGGGCGCCCACAACGCGGGTCGCAATTCAGCGACCGCAGCGAGAGTAAAAAGCCCGATTACGGGCGCCGCCCACATGGTCTTTAGAAAGGAACGGATCCGGGGCGAGGCGTCTTGCTGCACGGCGCCGCTGGTATGCCATTCGAGCAGACGCCGATGGGTCAGGTGCATACGCAGCAGAGCGCGCCCGATCGCATCCAGACAGACCACGGCTTCCGCGGGCAGAAAGACGATCGCCAGGCCCCCCTGGGCCAGTTCGCGGAGCATCACCCGCCGCCACCATTGCAGGTGGGTACGCCAGCCTAGATCACGGGACTTGCGCAGCAGTTCCTCGAATATGGCCAGCGCCGGCGCCGCGGTCAGCATCAGCAAAGCCGCCAGCAGCCAAGGCCCCCAGGCACTCAGCCAGGTGAGCGCCAAGAGGATCAGCGCCAGCACCGACGGCGCCACGAGGCTGCGCCGCAGATTGTCGAAAAGCTTCCAGCGCGACAACGCGGACAAGGGGTTGTCCGCGCGGGGGCGCTCCAAGCGCCGCACCCGCGGCAGCAGCCACGGCGAAAGCTGCCAGTCCCCGCGAATCCAGCGGTGCCGCCGGTTGGCGTCGGCGCCGTAATGCCAGGGATAATCTTCGTAAAGCTGCACGTCGCTGATCAGGCCGCAGCGGGCGTGACAGCCTTCCAGGAGATCGTGACTTAAGATGCGGTTTTCCGGGAAGCGCCGGTGCAGCACCTGATGGAAAACGTCTACGTCAAATATGCCCTTGCCGAAAAAGGAGCCTTCCTGAAACAGGTCCTGATAAACATCCGAAACCGCCCGGGTGTAAGGGTCCAGCCCCGGCTCCCCGGCGAATAGCCGCGCGAATCGGGAGCGCCGCGCCAGCGGCAGGCTGACCGCCACCCGCGGCTGCAGGATGCCATAGCCGCGCTTCACCACCCCGTGGCGTGCGTCGACTTCCGGTCGGTTCAGCGGGTGCGCCATGGCCCCGATCAACGCGGCAGCGCTGCCGTGGGGAAGCTCGGTGTCCGCATCCAGAGTGATCACGTAACGTATGGTCGCCAGGATGGCCGTGTTGCCAACGACCGCCAGGAAGCGATCCGCGGCGCCGCCGCGCAAAAATTCCGCCAGTTCCGCCAATTTGCCGCGTTTGCGTTCGTATCCCATCCACCGTTTTTCGGCCTTATTCCAAAGGCGGGGGCGGTGGAACAGGTAGAATGGCCCGCCGTTGGCCCCGCCATACCGCCGATTAAGCGCCTCGATTCCCTCCATCGCGCAGCGCAGCAGGCCTTCATCTTCCGGCCGGATCTGTTCCGAGGCGTCGCGGAAATCGGTCAACAAGGCAAAGAAAATGTTGGCGTCGCGATTGGACAGATAGCGCACTTCCAGCGCTTCGAGCAAAGCCTGAATGGCCGGTGGGTTCTCCAAAAAGCTGGGAATCGCGACCAGGGTTCGGCATTCCTCGGGCACCCCCTTGGAAAAATCCAGGCGGGGCGGTGGCATTGGATCGAGAATCCAAGCGCAGAGGTGATTCACCGCCGTTACCGCCGCGGAACTGGCCGCCAGGAGGGTGGCGGCGGCAAGTCCCCACCAACGCCAATCCGGAACGGTTGGCGGGCCCCAACGCACCAGCAAGCCCGTCACCGCTGCGCCCGCCAGCAGGGCAATCGCCCCCAGATAAGCGGTTAGCGGAAACCGCCGCAGCAGCCGTTGACACCGCTGCCGCCAAGGCAGCCGCACCTGCAGGTCCCGCTGCAGCTGGCGGATTCCCGGCTCCAGCAGATAGGACCCCACGTGGGCCCGATAATCTTCGCGTCCGTATTGTCGGGCCGCCGCCTGCGCCCGCCGCAGCACCTCCTGCGCTATGGCCGCTTCCCGCCTGGTCGAGGGCCCCGCTGAAACTGGTCTGGTGGAATCGCCCACGGGGTTTCCGGCGGCGACGGCCGCGGCGCTGCCATCAGCCCACGGTGGCTCGGCCAAAGATTTTTCGGTAGGAATGCCCCGGTCGCTGCATCGCGCCAGTAGCTCCACCGCGTGGCGATAGCGGTCGCGGCTGGCGAAGTCCATGCGGATATAAGCGCCCGCGGGGTCCGCGGCCAGCGTTTTTTCCACCACGCTTTGGCTTTCGACGAACTGACGCCAATCCAAAGCGTCGATGAACCGCAGGGAGTTGATGCAGTTGCCGATCGAAACGTGATCCGCCGCTTGGGACTGGCTTTCCCGCTGCAACATGCGCTCCAGGCTTTCCGAGGAACGCGCCAACATCTGTTGCAGCCAGTCCAGGGCCGGCGCCAGCGCCACGTTCTGGCCTTGCAAGCGCCGCACCAGTTCGGTCACGAACGCGGGCGACAAAGCCGGTTTGGCCCGCACCAGCGCCGCCAGCGCCACAATTATTTCGTCCGGGCTTTCTTCGGCTGCGGCCAGCAGCTGCTCCGCCCAGTGGTTCGCCAGATTCCGGTCCCGCCGGCTTGCGGCGATGCGCGCCGCCACCCGCCGCAGGTCCTCCACCAGCGCCAGCCGCAACATGATCGGCCAGGCCCACAATTCGCCCAGCCGCAAAGGTTGCCTTTCCTGGTAGGCCGCGACAAAGCGATTCAGTGCTTCGCTGTCCAGCCGCCCGTCGAGATGGCTGACCAGATTCAGCGCCAGGCCGTACACACGCGGATAGCCGCCCAGGGCCTCTCCGGCTAACTGCGGCAACTCCAGGCTGTAGCGCTTCGGCAGATGGCGGCGAATCAGCCGAATCTGTTCTTCAATCAGGTAAAAATTATCCAGCAGCCATTCCGAAGCCGGTGCGACGCTCTGCTCCTGGAGCACCGCCGCGTTCACGAGCTGGTACGTGTGCACCAGCACGGCTTCATTCTGGTCCAGTCGCGGCAAGAGCCGGTCCGCACCGCCGTGACGCGCGAGACGCTCTTCCGCAGCCAGTTCCCCGGCCAGTTCCGCCAACTGCTCCAGGCTTAACAACTCCGCCCGCAGCGGTTCTTCCGCCTGCACCAGGCGCGGCAGCGCGGGGGACTTGATTTTCCTGGCTTTCCTGCTCCGGCTCGCGGTCGGCATCATCACCTCATCAGTTCACCCGATTATACGCCTGGCATTACCGGACCGGCCCTTCTTTGGCAAGTCTTGCAGGTGGGCATAGTCAAGGACTGCACCGCACCTGCTCCGGCGGCGTTTTACCGGCTGCCTGCCAAATGTGGCGGCAACTGCCGCGCGGTGTCCGGAGTTCGCACGGTGGGACCAGGCCTTCCGGCACGCCGGGATCTCGCGCCTGGATGCGCCGCGCGCCGCGTGCCCGGTTCCAGCCCGGGCGTGGCGCAGCCGGGGATGTCCCCATCCCCGATGCGGACGTAGCTTGAAGGAAGCTTGACACGGCCTATAGGCGTCGCTATATTGCAACCCGTTGTAAACGTGTTGACAATATGTTGACAACGAGACGCCGGTTGGCTAGCATGAATTATGCGGTCTGGGAAAGCGCCGGATGACCAGAGGACGAATACTAAGGAATGGCGTGCCGGTAGGGGATGTTCCGCGCGGAAGCGCCCTCTTGACACGGCCTTTCGTTTCCGCTATATTGAAACGTGTAAAGAACGTGTTTAGAATAAGTTGACAATAGCGTATGGCTTGGATACAATTACCCCGGTGACTTGCGGAAGTGCCTGATGGCCAGAGGACGAATACTAAAAAATGGCGTGCCGGTGGCGGATTTGCTGGCCGCGAAGCTGCGCCGCCAGCTGCAGACGCGCCGGATCGAACCGGGCGCATTCGTGGCGTCGGAGTCCGCGTTAGCCCGCACGGAAGGCGTCAACCGCATGTTGGTGCGTCAGGCGGTTGATGCGCTGGTGCGCGAGGGCAAGCTCCAACGCCGCCCCGGACGAGGCATTTATGTGCCCGAGGCGGTCCGCGGCATCCGCGAAACCGGGCGCAGGGTGGTGCAGGTTATCGTGCCCAACCTGAAAATCGCCATGTGCGTGGACATAGCCCAGGGCGCCAAAGAAGCCGGGGCCAAGGCCGGCGTGCAAACGCAAATCTATGATGCCCACCGCGACCTGCACGCCGACGTGGAAATGGTCCGGCATCTGCCGGAATCCTCCGCCCAGGGAGCCATCTTGGCCTCCGTGCACCACAAACGTTTCGCGGAAACACTGTATGAGCTTAAGGCCACCGGCTACCCCTTTGTGCTCGTGGACGAAACGTTGCGGGATGTGGAAGTTCCCAGTGTGGTGGCGGACAACTATCAGGGCGGCCTGCTGGCGGGCCGGAAACTGCTTGAGTACGGCCATCGGCGCATCGGCTTTATTGGCTTCCTTGGCGCCGATACCACACAGTGCCGGCTGGAAGGCCTGCGCGACGCCATGACCGACCAGGGCTTGGTTCTGCCCCGGCCCTTCATCGGAAAATTACGGGTGCAGGGGATGGACGATTGGTCAAGCGAGATTGACCGTGTCCTGCGTGAAATGCTGGACCGGATGGATCGCCCCACGGCGATCTTTTTCAGCCCTGACGCCGCCGCGGCGATAGGCTACCGCACCATCCAGGCCATGGGCCTGCGCATCCCGGAAGATGTCAGCGTAGTTGGATTCGACGGCGATCCCGTGTGCCGGCTGCTAACGCCCACCCTGGCCACCATCTACCAGCCCACACGCCAAATGGGCGTCGTGGCGATGGAAATGCTGCTCGCCCTGATGGACGGAGACCCGGCGGCGGGAGGATCAGGAATGGAGGCGGGTGTGGTTAACCGGGCGGCCTGTGCGCCCGTTGGCGTGGTTAGCCGGGCGGCCTGTACGCCCGTTGCGATCCGCGGCGGCTCGAAGGCAAACGGACGCG
>JAKCCC010000139.1 GCA_021838985.1 Planctomycetota bacterium | reverse complement strand
TCACGTTTTATCACGTCGGATACCGCGGCGGACGCTGCGTGGCAGAGGGTGCGGGAGGAACAGCGTCTGCTGCCGGAAAAAATCCAGCATTTCGCCACCGTCCCGGCAATCGATTTGACGTTGGACGACATCATTCATATTTCCGGCCGCGACCAGCAGGTGCTGGGGCGGCGGCTGGCGCAAGCGATGTTGGCGCTGCTTAAGCACCCCAGGGCCAGTCTCCCGCCCATCACGCTTCGGCGCATCCGTCGCCGCGCGACCGAACAGGAATTACAAATTATACTCGAATTCGGCCAAGTAGCGGGAAAACTGGAAGCGGGCGGGCGGCCGCTCGGTTTTTATCTGCGCGACCGGTCTGGCGCTCCGCTGCTTTACGATACCCGCCTGGATGGATCACGGGCGATGGTTTATTGCAGTCAGCTAAGTCCAGCGGCAAAGGATCCCACCTCGCTCCAGATCGGTTACGGCGCCGGCACGGATCCGAGCTGTAATATCCACGATTCCGCCGGCCGGTCTTTGCCCGCCTTCGGGCCTATCCGCTTGGTCGACGAGTCCGCTTAGGCTCAGCTATCGCAAAGCACCACTGGCTCCGGCAGCTCGCGTTTGATTTCCGCCAGGCGATATCCGAAGCCCGGCCCTTGGACGGTGCGCAAGTCCAACCGACCGTGGCGACGCACGTACAGCCCGGGATGAACCCGTGCCTCCGGTTGTGAGGCGTCGGGATAAAACTGCATCGCGTTGCTTTCCACGCCCATAATGGTGCCGGCGTGTGCGGCCAACAGACAGTGGGAAATCTGCGCCAGCATGGGATTGGTTAAATCCTGGACCATCAGCGTCATGCCATGCGCCTTCGCCCAACACAGACTCAGCAATGCTCCCGTCTGCGTTTTGCAGGTTTTCAGGGCGACGCCAGTCCATCCCAGCCGCCGCCCCAGCGCCACCAGCCGCCAATTGTGCGCACTTTCGTCCATGAACAGCGGCTTGCGGGCCGCGACGGCGTGCACATCTATCGGATTGTTTTCCAGGTCATAGGGGAAGGGTTGCTCCACGTACAGGATGCGGCCATAGGTTCGCGGATCTTCGCGCAGCAGACGGTCGAGCCATTCCGTCACGTAAGCCGGCGCGCGGACGGTGCAGTTAAAGTCCGCGGACAGCCAGTCGACTTTTTCCGCCGCAGCGATCTTTCCGATCTGCGCGATCCGTTCGTAATCCCATTGGCAGTCATCCCCGCGAAGCTTTATTTTCAAACATTTCAGGCCATCCCGGAGGATCCAGTCGCGCAACAGAATGGGATAACCGTCGGCCGTATCCGCACCGGTGAGATCTGCTGGCTCAAGGAGGTCCTTGCCCCCGACGAGATGCCACACGGGAAGTTCCACCGCGGGCGGTTGGAGAAAATCCGCCGGATACCGGCCGGAAAAAGACACGGCGCTGTCCGCGGCGGGAGTCAGGAAAGCCGCAAGGTCACGGTTCAGATAGGCCGGACCATATAGTTGGTAGGTCGGACGCTGGTGCAGGACGCCGAAAGCATCGTGGACCGCCAGATCGAACGCGGAACAGCAAACCAGTGCCGCCAACCACGGCAGCGGTTCGCGGTCAGCGCGGGCGGCGTTAAATCGGCGCCACATCCCCTCCAAGCACTGTTGCTGGAAATCGTGACCGAGTTCCATAGGATGGCCGGTGGCGCCAAAGGCCGCCCACGCCCTGGCCAACGCCGTGGTGAAATCCACGAGCGCCGCGCGGCGCTCTTGATGCGATAACTGGCTCGGCCAGACCCATTGCACGCTTAAGGGCGTTTCCCCCCATCCAAGCGCGGTTCTCCCCCCTGCGCCAGCCACTCGCACCCTGGCGCGGGCACACGTAACGCAAGTCAGCGTTTCCGGACCGAACTTCAGCGGTACCCGTGTCCGCACCTCCAGCAAGTGCAGGGCCGTGCCGATAACCTGGATATCCGTCGCTTTGCCCATCGCGTGACAAACTCACGGCTGCGCCTGCCAGGGGCGGATAGCGGCCACCCAACGGCCGGGAGCCAATGGCAAACCTGAATAATGCGGATACGACTTTACCGGTGGGCAAGCCCGGCGGCAAGTCGCAAGGGATGCCCGCTGTTGCACCGCAGCCCGGCGCCAACCGGCTCCCCCCCAGGCGGCAGGGGACAAATGGTCGCGCGGTAACTACACTATGGTGCGGGGGCGAAAGCTCCGCTGCGCGTTTTAGGCTTTGCAGGAGATGCGCCGTGTCCATTCCCATGCCGAATGAACCAGGCTCCGTGGATATGAATCTTTCGCCGGCGGAACTCGATACCGTCACCCGGCTGCGTGAAAGCTACGGACGGCTCAAGGCAGAGTTGGGGCAGGCCATTGTCGGTCAGCAGCAGGTGATTGAGGAGCTGTTGATCGTGCTGTTTTGCCGGGGCCATTGCCTGCTGGTGGGAGTGCCGGGACTGGCCAAAACCCTGCTGGTTTCCACGCTGGCGCGGACGCTTAACTTAAGCTTTAACCGCATTCAATTCACGCCCGATCTGATGCCTTCCGATATCACCGGCACGGAGGTGCTGGAGGAAGATAAGACCACCGGGCGGCGGGAACTGCGCTATGTCAAGGGGCCGATCTTCGCCCACGCGATTTTGGCGGACGAAATCAACCGTACGCCGCCGAAAACCCAGGCGGCGCTGCTGGAAGCCATGCAAGAGCATCAGGTTACCGCGGGGGGAGTCCAGCGGCCTTTGCCGGAACCCTTCCTGGTGTTGGCAACGCAAAATCCGATTGAGCAGGAGGGCACCTATCCTTTACCGGAGGCGCAGCTCGATCGATTCATGTTCAACGTGCGGGTGGATTATCCCAGCGCGGTGGAAGAGTTCGATATTGTCCGCCTGACCACGGCGGCGCGGCAGGTGCAAGTGCGGCAGGTGCTGGACGCGGCGGATGTCCTGAAGTTGCAAGAGCTGGTGCGCAAGGTTCCCGTGGCGGATCACGTGGTGCGCTATGCGCTGCGCCTGACGCGGCAGACCCGGGTCGGTCAGATGGACATCCCGAAATTCATCAAGGATTATGTGGCGTGGGGTGCCGGGCCACGGGCCTCGCAATATCTGGTGTTGGCGGGTAAGGCGCGGGCCCTGCTGCACGGGCGTTATCACGTCAGCACGGAAGATGTTCGGGCTGTGTCGTATCCGGTGCTGCGCCATCGCGTGCTGACCAACTTCAACGCGGAAGCGGAGGGCCTTCGTTCGGATGACATCATTCGCATGCTGATCGATCAAACCCCGCGGGATGACGTCGCCTCCGAGGCGGCCACCGCCAGCGGCCTGCCGAAGGTGTTCGCCGCGGCGCCCGGCGCCATCTAAGGGGTTGGTTTCAAGCCTCCGCGGGCGCCATTTCTGATGGTTGCGGCACCGCGCCGGTATCCCACGCGTTTTCGCCGTGAATTCCCAGGTCCATACCTTCGGTTTCCACCACGTCGGATATGCGCAGCCCCACCGTCCGGTGCAGGATAAAGCCAACGGCCGCCGTCCCCGTGAGAGCATAAGCGGCGGCCGCCACCGCGGCCAGGCCTTCGATGAAAAATTGCCGGCCATTGCCTTCGATCAGCCCCGACACGGAGTTGACTGCCGCGGATGCGAACAGACCGGTCAGAATCATGCCCAGAAAACCACCGACCCCATGGACGCCAAATGGATCCAGCGAATCGTCATAGCCGATCTTAATTTTCATCTGCACCGCCAGGTAACAAATCACGCCCGCAAACATTCCCACGATGGGGGAAGCCCAAAGCGCTACGTAACCGCAGGCCGGCGTAATGGCCACCAGACCCGCCACAATGCCGGAGGCCAAACCCAAAGTGGTGGGCCGCCGGTGATGAACCCATTCCGCCAGGTTCCAGGCCAGCGCGGCGACGGCCGCGGCGATCGTCGTATTCAAGAACGCCGCGCCGGCTACCGCCGTGGCGGCGCCGGCGGACCCCGCGTTGAAGCCATACCAGCCGAACCAGAGTATCCCCGCCCCAGTTAACGCCATGGCCAGTGACGAGGGCTGAAGCACCTGGTTGGGATAACCCTGCCGCCGGCCCAGATACAACGCCATCACCAACCCCGAAAAGCCTGAAGCAATCTCCACCACCGTGCCGCCGGCAAAATCGACGGCCCCGAGTTGGTGCAGCCATCCTCCGCCCCACATAAAATGCGCCAAGGGATCGTAGACCAGTGTGCTCCAGAGCAACAAAAAGAGAATATACGAACGAAATTTCATGCGCTCCGCCACCGAACCGGCGATTACCGCGGGCGTGATCATCGCGAACATCGCCTGGAACATGCAGAACACAGTTTCCGGAATATAGTGGCCGCCGCCGGCATCGACCAAATGGTGGGGCCAGACACCCCAGAGCATCATTTTGTCAGGCTGCCAGCCGATGATTCCCCAATGGTCCTTACCGAACACCAACATATAGCCGAATACAAACCACTGCACACTCACCACAGCCAGGGCGGTGTAGGAATGCATCATCGTGCCGAGAAAATTTTTCTTGCGGACCATGCCGCCGTAAAACAACGCCAGCCCCGGCGCCATGAACATCACCAACGCGGTGCTCACGAGCATCCAGGCCGTGGAGCCGGTGTCGAGGATCGGCGGGGTCGTTACCGTCGCCGGCAGCGCGGGTGGGACGGCCGCCGCGGCGCTACAGGGTGCTGCCAATAGCAGGATTATGGCTGCCCCAACCGTGGCGCCCAGCGTAATTCCGTTCCATCGGCATCGCCCCGCAGCAGCCATGGGCGCGCGCCGTATTTCCGCCTCGCCGCACGCGCGGCGGATAGTTGGCATGTGCACGTTCTACTCCACCTGAAGAAGGCCTGGCGCCGGTTTACCATACCGCGGCGCACAGGACCGCGGTTCGGCATTGTCCAATAAACACCACCTGCTGGCAACCGGATACTGGATATTTCGATGATACCGTACGGGGGCATACTTACAGCAATCGGCACGGCGGTCTTTATCGTCCGTATCGCGCCCTGTTGGATGGCCGGGCCGGTGTCGTTCCTGGTGGAACTGCTGGCGGCGATTCCGAGCGTCGCCTACGGCCTGTGGGGTTGTTTTGTCATGTCGCCCTGGCTGCAAAATTTCGTCGAGCCGATGATCTACCGGATGTTCCAGTAAAATCTGCTGGCTTGCCATGCAATAATGCGCTGTAAAATCAACGGGTTTTGCGTCTTGGCGGCAGCTTCCTCCTCGCGGCTACAGGCAAGCCGCAGTGCGGAAGCGTTGCGGGCAAGTCGCCGAAAAAGGCGACTCAGCCTGGTCGCCTGCTGGCGACATAAAGCCTGGTCGCCATGGGCGACGCGAGCCGGGCGGGAAGTGCGTGGCCCGCCGTAGCGGATCTTCGATTTGCTGGTTCGGAACGCCCACTTTACCAGGGCCCGGTTCTTGTAGCCGGCGTGGACACCCTGCGCGTTGAGCTGGGCTGGGGTCAGGTCAGTCTGGAGGACATAGCAATTATTGAGCTGTTGCTGGTCGGCCAGTCTGAGAGTCGCTATGACGACCGAAGGTCACCGCGCCGCCGCCGATCCGGGAGTCGCTACGGCGACAGCGCTGGGCGACCTTGCGGATCTGACTGGCCATCGTGGCGGGGTCCTGGGTGTGGCCGGCGAACACCTCGATGGACAGCGGCTGGCCCTGGGCATTGCACAGCAGCCCGATGACGATTTGCCGTTGGCCCTTTTTGCCGTCGCGGTTCTAGCCGGAGGCGGTCCGTTCATTGTGGACCCTTCGAAAGATACTCAACGCGGCCTCTGACGATACGTTCTTGTGGTGCAGGTCTCCCGACCTGCCGTCTTTTCGTTTATACTAAGCGCAGCCCCTGACGATGGGTTATAGGGAGCAAAGGCTGCGGAAAAATGCTGATTTTCCGGCCATAATACCGAATCAGATATCCCCTTAACAGCCGCGCAGAGTGAATGTCTGATTA
>JAKCCC010000138.1 GCA_021838985.1 Planctomycetota bacterium | reverse complement strand
CTGCAGCCTCATCAGCCGTCCAAAATCGAGGTATTTCGGCCGGTTGGCCAGCAACGAGCCAATGACGTAGGGCCGGCCATCCGGCGGCAGATAATTGATGGTACCGCGGATCTGGCGAAAAGTATTGGGATCATACGCCACACCGCGATCCAGCTGCACCGCCAACAGCATCTGGTGCGTGGGCTGGACTTGTTCAATGATGACATTGGCGGCCCGGGCCAACACGATGGTCACGGGATGACCGTGTTTCATGGGCATCGCCGCCAGTCCCCGCAATTGAATAATGCTGCGCTGGATGCCCGGTGGCGGCGGGGCGGCGGCGGAGGGCGCGAGGCGATAAGCGTCATCGGCGTACACCACCAAGTGGCGGCCGAACGCAAATGGCTCATGCTGGCCGACATGGTAGAGCAGCCACGACGCCACGTCGGTTTGCAGATTCAGAGAGGTTTTCTGGAGAAATATAGGTACCACATAACCTACCAGCAGCAGGTCGATTCCGCCCACCGCCAACCCGAGGATCAGGGCGGGGAGCACCAGGAATTTATGGCTCAGTCCACTGGCGCGGGCGCCGGTGAATTCATTGTCGGTAGCCAAGCGCCAGTAAACGATGACGGCGGCAAACAGCGCCGCCAGTGGAATGGAATAGGCCAGCATCGCCGGCATCAAGTCCAGCAGCAGGCGCAGGAGTTGGACCAGGCTTAGACCTTGTTTCGTCAGCGGGCGAAAAGTGCCGCCAAACGCCAAAATGGTGGTGAGGATTGAGGTGGTCAGCAGGAAGACCCGCGCCAACTCCCGTCCAATGTACCAATGCAGCGTTCTCAATACCAAGATTCCTCATGGCGGCATACCGCCGCCGTGACGCCATTATCGGCAATATACCGAAGTTCGGCGGGTATATTCCAGTCATCCCTCGCGCAGCCATTGGGCGATTTGCGCCGCGTAATAGGTGATGACAAACGCGGCGCCGGCCCGGAAAAAGGCGTGCATAGTTTCCAGGACGCAGGGCTTCTCTTCAATCCAGCCGGCATCGGCGGCGGCTTTGAGCATGGCATATTCGCCACTGACCTGGTACACGGCGCACGGAACCGGCACGGCCTCCGCGACCCGGCTAAGGACGTCCAGGTAGGCCAGCGCGGGCTTGACCATCACCATATCCGCGCCTTCCTGCACATCCAGCAGCGCTTCACGCACGGCCTCTTTGGCGGAGCGGCGGAAATCCATCTGATAACCGCGGCGATCGCCGAAACGCGGCGGTGATTCCGCCGCGTCGCGGAAGGGACCGTAAAACCCACTGGCGTATTTGACGGCATAGCTGAGAATGGCCCGATCCTGGAACCCGGCGTCATCCAAGGCGCGGCGAATGGCGGCGGTGGCGTGATCCATCATCCCCGAAGGGGCAAGAATATCGGCACCTGCCTGGGCGTGCAGCACCGCCTGTTGCCCGAGCCGCTCCACGGTGGCGTCATTATCCACGGTAAGGTCGTTCCGCTGCAGGGCAGCGTCCGCTGGGGCGGGACTCTTGGTGCGGTGCTGCCGCCGGGTCGGAGCGTGCGGCTTATCTGGCGCCGGTCCGCGGGGGGTCAATACGCCGCAGTGGCCGTGGCTGGTGTATTCACAATAGCACAGGTCGGTGATGGCCAGGATGTCCAATCTGGCGTCACGGACCAGGCGCAACGTCGTGCACACGGCGTTATCCGGATTGTGGGCGTAACTGCCGGTGTCATCCTTATCCGCGGCATCGACCACCCCAAAGAGCAAAAACGCCTTTAAACCAGCGCCAGCCAATTCGCTTAAATCTTCCAGAGCCTGATCTGGCGAGAGCTGAAACTGCCCCGGCATGCTGAGAATGGGCTGCCGGATGTTTTCGCCGCGGCGGACGAACATGGGCAGGACGAACCGGGCTGGCGTCAGCAAGCTGTGCGCCAGCAAGTCGCGCAGCAGTTCGCCTCGCCGCAGCCGCCGCATACGAATGTGGCCAGAATGCGCCATTGTTTCCATAGTCGCCTTCTCACCGTCCCCGGATTCCCATCGCCGCAACCGGCCTTTAGCCTGGTGAACGGCCCGGCGTACCGGTCATCTCGCACCCCGACTTATCGCCCCGCAACCCCGGTGCTGCCGCCGCCATTATAAGGGATAGCGCGAGTTTTCGCGGAAGGCCTCATACATGGCCAGCACATTGGCAATGGGCGCGGCGGCTTGCACGTTGTGGATGGGATTGAAAACAAATCCACCGCCGGAACCGAAAATCTTGATCCGCTGTCGCACCTGCTGGCGAACCGCATCCGCCGTACCGAAGGGAAGGGTGTGTTGCGTGTCGATACCGCCGCCCCAAAAAGTGATGCGGTCGCCAAACCTTGCTTTGAGTTCCGCTGGCTCCATCTGGGCGGCGGAGCATTGCACAGGATTCAAAATGTCGAAGCCGGCGTCGATGAAATCGGGAATTAAGGCTCGCACCGAGCCGCAGGAATGAATAAAGCTTTTCCAGCCCGTGTGCGTGTGAATCCAGTGGTTGACCTGCTTATGGAAGGGCTGGTAGAGATCGCGATAGGTTGGACCGGATATGAAAGGTCCCTTCTGCGTGCCAAAATCGGTTCCCGTCACGAAAACCGCGGTCACTTTCTCACCCACCGCCTCGTAAATCTTCTGCCAGTTGGCCAGCGCGATCCGGCATTGGTGCTCAAAGACGGCGTAGACATAATCGCGGCGGGTGGCGGTGCTGATGTACCATTCCTCCACCCCGCGGATTCCTTTGGGATGTTTGAGCTGCAGCCCCGGCACCAAGGCGATATCGCCGAAGGCCGTGCCACCGAAATTGGCGAGAATGGCTTTGTCCGTCTGTTCATACAGGCGGTTCGCTTCACGCCGTAGATCCGCCAGATCGTCCGGCGTAATGGGGGAAAATTCTTGCAGGTTGTCCCGCACATCCAGATGGTTGTCATCGACCGGCCCTTGGCGCTCAATGGCGTCAAAGTAAAAGCCACCCCGGGGCATACGCCCGGACGGCGGCACGGAACGATCGCCTTCCGGATACATCAAGATGTCGCCATTTTCCTCGGGTTGGGTGTTAAAACCTTCCGGCACCAGCACGGGCGTGCCATCGAAGGTTGTCCAGGGTTTCCAACCCTCGTTCTTAAAGCCAAACAAAGTGCGGGGTAATCCCAGGCCGACCACATCTACGCCCAAGGCATCGATTAAATCCGGTTTGATTTCGCCAAGCATCTGATAAGGTTCGGTCACCTTGACCGGCGTGCCGGGTGGGTCGAGTTTCAAGGCTTGGCGCAACTTGTACACCGTACTGACATGCATACCCGTCACAGCGCTGGCCCCCAGGTCCAGCGGCACGCGGTCCGCTTCGTGGTGGTCTAAGGTTAGGCGAACACGTTCCCGAGAAGTTAGCATCGCCGTTTCTCCACGGCACCTTTATGGCCGCCGCTTGCGGACGGCGGCGAATATCGGTGGTGTGGATATTATAATCAGATTTTCCGGGTGGGATGATTCATTCGGATCTTCGGTCTTAAAAATGGTAAGCTGGGGCGCGATGAAGGATGCCACCGCCCGCGAGGTCTCGAGAGGCCACTCTGTGCCACGATCACCGTGTTTCTTCGCTTCGAGGCGAAGGTTTGTTTCCACGCAGGGCTTCTGATGTTCAGTGAAGTGTTGCCCCTGGCAGAGGTACCCCCGCTGACTCTGCGACGCGCGGGCTATATATTTCAGTTGTCGGCGCAGTTTAGTCGCCATGGCGATCCGCGCTGGGAGCAGCTATCGGCGGCGGATATCAAAGGTGACATCCCTTGACGCCGGGGCCGCAAGTCGCCTCGCCAGGAGGGTTGGACCCGGACGAACCAGGGTGAGATGGAAGGAGACCATTTTCATATTCCGCAGGCCGAAAACTTGCCTGCAGAGAGTGCCTGCGGGGCGTGGGCGACTACGGTTAAGGAGGGTTTCAATTTTCCCCAGGCTTTGACCTTTGGTCTCGGGCACCAGCCGCCAGATGAAAAGCACGGCGACTACGCAGGATACGGCGTAGATCCAGAACGTGACGGTACTGCCCGCAGCGGCAGAGAGGACTGGAAAGGTCTGGGAAACGAGATAGCACGACGCCCACAGGCAAACAGTGGCAATGGACACCGCCCGGCCTCGGATGCGCGTGGCAAAGATCTCCGCGATGACCACCCAGACTACCGGTCCCTGTGGGGCGGCGAAGGCGGCGACGTAGGCCAAGATCGCCGCCAACAATTGAGGGCCGGAGGCGTGCCGCTGGAAGGTCCAACCTAACCACGCCAGGGCCAGCCCGATGCTGCAGGTGCCGCCGATCTAAAGAGGTTTGCGTCCCCAGCGATCCATGAGGGTCATGCCCACGACGGTGAATATTAAATTCGCCACCCCAATCCATACGGTGTCGGCGAAAGCGGCCGTAACGCCAAAACCAGCCGGTTTAAATATCTCCGGAGCATAGTAAATAATGGCGTTAATACCGGTAATTTGTTGAAAGATGGCCAGTCCCATCCCGACCGCCAGCCGCAGCCCTGGCCGGAGCCATTCGGCCAAGGAGGCGCCCCCGTGGTCGAGAGCGGCTCGGATTGCCATTATTTCACGGTCGGCCTGGTCCGCGCCAGTGCGACGCACCAGCGTTCTCCGGGCCGCTTTCAGTCGTCCCTGCTCGAGCAACCAGCGCGGACTTTCCGGCAAGGCGAACCGACCGAGCAAAAAACGCCAGACACGGCTATTATTGATACATTCCAGAGGCCAGGCCAGCGCGCATCTGGTCCAGGAAAGCGGCGGGACGCCGCTTCTACTTTGGCGCACGGTACGTCTTGATAGGAGCCGTGTGTAGTGTATATCGCGGCTTCCATGACCTTTCACGATGGCCGGAGCGGTTAGAATATCGTATCCTAGAACGTGTCGGGCGGTTAGCTCAGTTGGTTAGAGCGCCGTGTTTACACCGCGGATGTCAGGGGTTCGAGTCCCTTACCGCCCAATCGACCATGGCGTTCGGATAGACCGACAATACCGGGTCCACTGGCTGCAGAGGTGATCCGGGCTTGAGTTAGACGCTTATTTGGTTGGTTCATCGAATGCCACCCCCGTGCTCTCGAGGCACTCTCGTGTCACCCCCGGCTCCCGTCATTAAGATCCGGGATTGCAGCAGATGACATTCAACCCAGTCTCGCACAGTGGATCTGTCAATTCCAGGAGTTTTTTTCCTCGCGGTCCAACCAAGCTCCGAGTCAGATCGCCGCGTCGGCCACGCTTTGCAACATATCCCCCATTAACTTTTCCCTTGTGGCATCTTCGTGGACCAGCCCCGATTCTTCGCGGAGCACCACCAGTCCGTTAGGGTTTTAGTTTCGGATAAGCTGGCTTGCTGGGCCGGAAGTCTGGAACGCTCGCAACGGCTGATGCCGACACGTAAAGCCAAAACGCCTGTACCCGAAGGTTCGGCAACGACGGACTACCGCTATTATTACCAGCGCGATCGATATGGGATGAAGAGATTATGGTTCTAACTTCCCCCAGCCACGGCGATTCCGGGGCAAAGACAACGGGAACGGGAGCCAGAGAAGAACATTATTCAGGTTCCCGGAGGCGGTGCCGGCGGGCATGGGCGACGGTTCGGCCCAAGCCCACCGGTTTGGGTCGATGTTAGCCAGAGATCACCAGTGCGAACGATCCATGCGCCAGGACAGCGCCGAGGCGTCAGGTAGGCGGCATCCGGTCGTTGCCCACTGACTGCGGTTTACAAATTTTGCCGCACGAACGCAGGGTTATTATACTGCGCGTAGCTGAGTTTGAAATAAATGGCAGGGGCGGGGGGGGTATGGGCTGCCCGTTTCTGCGCCTGCACCGGGTCGCCGCGGGCGACTCGCCAAAGCCTGCCCGCCCACTGGCGGGACCTGTCCGGCTGCCGGCGGGACCTGCCCGCCCGCTGGCCGCCGGGGAGGGCGACTCGACAAAGTCCTGCCCGCCCCCGGCGAGGCGAGCGGGGTGAGTTGAAGCCCGGTGCTTTGCATG
>JAKCCC010000137.1 GCA_021838985.1 Planctomycetota bacterium | reverse complement strand
GGCGGGGCGCTCAGGCTTTGGGAAGTCCTGGGTTGTTTCAAGACGCCCAGACCCCAGTGCGCCGCGTGCCAGGCGAGGCGAAGCGCTGATGCCTAGCGCGAGAAGAAGCGTCAAGCCATAGGCTGCCGCTGGTTTCCACCGTTGCGGACGGCGCTGCGCGCACGCGAGGCGCCATTTTGACCCTTGCCACATATCCCTATTATACGTCGTGGCGCGTCCTGGCCGCGATGGTCACCGTGGCCGCCGCGGTGAAGGGTGAACGGCGGCGGGTGTGGCCATGAATTTTGGCACACCCTGCCCCATATAGCCCCCGGCTTGCCGGGGGTGGGATCTCCGCGGCAGCACCTCATCCGCCCACGCCGTTCCCGGTACCGGTGTCTCGCCGGGAGAACCAGAACCCCGTTTGCCAAAAAGCGTGGCCGCACCCACGGCGACTCGCCCACGGTTGCCGCGCAGACCTGCGGATAATAAAAATGGTGGCCTGCTTGCCGATTTAGCCCCCGGTCGAAGCGTCGCCGGGGAGACCTTTGCCGGCGGTCCTCAAGGAACCATTTTCAAAGCGATGCGAATGTGACTCCGGCCAATAAACCCCTGTCAGCAGTGACTGTTTATTGAGTGTAAAGAAGGGGGGGGATGTCACGCGAGCTTATCGGTGAAACTTTTTTAGAGTTGCTGCGTGTAATCATTCAGCCGAACGAATGCTTCTCGGCAAGCACGGTCGGCGGCACTATCGTCCCCGCGGTGGGGACGGCGGCCCGGTTGTTTACGTAAAGGAGCAGTCCATGTCGAGGTCCAAGTTCCAGTTTTCGCCCTTCGTCCGTTGGTTTACCGCAGTGGTGCTGTTGGCGGGCTTTGCCGCCGCGGTACGCGCTGATCCGCCGGTTGCCGCGGCCACGGGCAGCATCACCGGCAAGGTGGTTGATTCCAGTGGGTCGGCGGTGGCGGGGGCCATCGTGCGGCTGGCGCTTCTGCCAGGCAACATGCACCGTGGGCGTCCCCGGTGGCACCGACCCCAGCCCGGGCGGACCGTCTGGCACCACATAACCTTCGGGGTGACGGTTACCGCCGGTAACGGAACGTTTACCGTCAATAACGCTCCGGTGGGCCGCTATCGCGTGATGGCCTTCCGTCGCGGCGTTGGGCACGGCCAGCTTCGCCGGCCGATCGTGGTCAGCGTCGGCCAAAACGTGGACGCCGGCAGTATCACCTTACGTAAGCCGCATCGGCGTCGCTGACGTAAAAAACACTGGACCGAGCGCCAAAATCCTCCTGAACGGTTCAGTGGGCCCCGCGGGTGCAATGCCTGCGGGGCTGTTTTATGCGCGGCGGAGCGGGAGCTTTACCTGATATTACTATGTTAAGTGGAATCGTCACAATTTCGTCCAAACTTCGCGTGGTAAAAGGGGAAGTGGCCGATGGATCCTATCCACCGTCTCGACCACGGCTGGATTGATTGGCGCTCCCCCGGGCATCAGCAGGCCCTGCCCGTATAGGGCGGTCCACCGTCGCGGTTCGCTTCGCCCCATCTGGGCCACCAGCGGCTCCAGGAATTCTGGAAATTCCACCACGCGCCGTCGCCAATATTTTCTCTTCCATTCCAGTTTTCCCGGGGCTACTTCGAAAACGTGGCGTCAAATACGTAACAATACTAATCTTAGTTTTCGCTTGATGGGGCGAAGGATAGGTCATTATCCTAGGTAGTACCGGGCCAGATGCACTACCTCCGAATTAAGGCTAATTTGTGGGTTCAATTGACGATAATTCCTGATTATTTCTCCTCGGCAGCGGTTTAAACTTTTATACGCATGGCCGGTGGTCCAGAAATATGGATTGCTGAGACGGCGCTCGAGTTTGCTGGCACTGCGTCCGGCGGGTCTTAGCCCGCCTTTCGCCGCGCCATAAGACGCCGCAGCCAGGGCGGGTTGTCCGCGAATGACCGGGGTATTATGGCGACGCCAAAACCCAATGCGGCACCTCTCACATTGGCCGAGTTGATCGCGCAAGCGACCGGGACCTCCGTGCTTCATTGCTACCAATGCGGGCGGTGCGCGGCCGGTTGTCCCCAGAACCAGCCCGGCGCCATGGAGATTAGCCCCACGCGGGTCATGCGCCTGCTGCAACTGGAGGCCGCTTTCGTGGATGACCCAGCACGGGCGGACGGATTCGCCCGGCGTGCCTTGCAATCGCCGACGCCGTGGCTGTGTCTGGGCTGCCAGGCCTGCACCACCCGGTGCCCGCAGGGGGTGGATATTGCCGGGGCCATGGATGTGTTGCGCGGGCAGGCGCTGCAGCGCGGTCTGGCGGCGAAGGATCGGCGCAGCGGTGATATTCGGACCTTCCATCAACAATTCCTGGCGAAGGCCTTGCGGCGCGGCCGAATCGAAGAACTGCCCTTGATTCTGCGTTACAAGCTGGCCCGCGGCCATTGGCGGCAGGATGCCGCGTTAGGCCCGGCCATGCTGCGGCGCGGCAAGCTGAAGCTTAAAAACTCCCATTCCGCTGATACGCGGCAGGTGTTAAAAGCGATTGATGATTTGCGGCGTTCGCCACGGGGTGGCCCATGACGGTGCTGGGTTACTACCCAGGCTGCAGTTTAAGCGGCGCCGCCCGCGAATACGATTTATCCCTGCGCGCGGTAGCGGCGCGGCTGGAGACGGAGTTGCGGGAAGTCCCGGACTGGGTGTGCTGCGGGGCCACCTCCGCCCACGCCATTGACCATAACGCCGCCTTCTGCCTGGCCGCGGATACCTTGCTCAAGGCCCACCGCGCCGGCCTGCAGCACGTGCTGGCCCCGTGCGCCATGTGTTTCTCCCGTTTGGCCGCGGCCACACGAGAGCTGCGCAACAACTCATCCCTGGCCCGGCAGGTGGCCTTAGGCCTTGGCGACGAAGCACCCCGATTGGCCCAGGTCCAGGCGATTAATTTACTTACCTGGCTGGAAGGCTTCCCCGCCGGGGTGCTGGAAAAACACGTCGTCCGTCCGCTGAAGGGTCTGAAGGTGGCGTGTTATTACGGATGCCTGCTGCTGCGCCCACCGCGGGTTACCGGAGCGGTTCAGGTGGAGGCGCCGCGGAAAATGGAGGCGATTGTCGCCCGCCTGGGCGCTCAGGGTGTGCGCTGGTCGATGGCTACCGAATGCTGCGGAGCCGGTTTTTCGCTGACGGATAAAACCGTGGTGTTGCGGCAGGGCCGCCGAATTTATGGCGCGGCCCGTGCGGCCGGGGCGGATCTGATGGTGCTGGCCTGTCCGATGTGCCATTCGAATCTGGATATGCGGCAGAGCGAATTCGCCGCCGGCGAAGCGCCCTTGCCCGTGCTGTATTTGACCCAACTAATCGGACTGGCTTGGGGACTAAGCTCGGAAGAGTTGGGCGTGCGGGGGCATTTTGTGCCGGTGGAGCCGGAACTTTCCGCGGCATTGGCGCGCGGATAGGTTGCCCCGGGCGCTGGGCGTATGCCCTTAATCGAGCCGGAGCGAGATCCGAAGCGCAGCCGGGGCCGGGTAGGGAAGCGGCACAGCAGTGGACAGTCAATCCTCCACCGGCCTTGGTTTCGCCGGGGGAGGATTGGGTCCAAGGTTAAGAGTGCAGCGGTGTCAAGAATCGGCGTATTTATTTGCCATTGCGGCGAGAATATCGGCAAAACGGTCGATTGCCCCGCGGTGGCGGCGGCGGCGCGGCGAATGCCCGGCGTGGCTTATGCCGCTGATTATCGCTATACGTGCAGTGAGCCGGGCCAGGCCCAAATCCGCACGGCGATCAAGCAGTATGGGCTGACCGGCATTATCGTGGGCGCCTGTTCCCCACGGATGCACGAACGCACTTTTCGCAAGGTCGCCACGGCCGCGGGGTTGAACCCTTATCTGTGCGAGATCGCCAATCTGCGCGAACAATGTTCGTGGGTGCATACGGACCGCTCCGCCGCGACCGCCAAAGCCATCGCCATCGTTCGATCCGCCGTGGCGCGGGTGCAGTGCAACACACCGCTGCTGCCCATCCACGTGCCGTTGACCCGGCGGGCTCTGGTCATCGGCGGCGGGATCGCGGGAATCCAGGCGGCGCTGGATATCGCCGATGGCGGCGTGGAAGTGATTCTTCTGGAGCGGGCCAGTTCGCTGGGCGGGCACATGGCGCAGTTATCGGAAACCTTTCCCACCTTGGATTGCTCCCAGTGCATTTTGACGCCACGCATGGTCGAAGCGGCCAGCCATCCGAAGATCCGCCTGGAAACGTACAGTGAATTGGAACGGGTCGACGGTTACGTGGGGAATTTCCAGGTCACCATTCGGCGCAAGGCCCGCTACGTGGACTGGAGCAAGTGCACCGGCTGTGGAACCTGCTGGCAGAAATGTCCGCAAAAGAAAATCGCGGCGGAGTTCGAGGAGGGGCTGGGGCGGCGCACCGCCATCAGTATTCCGTCGCCGCAGGCCGTGCCCAATAAGCCGGTCATTGACCGCGCCAACTGCCTGAAATTCAAAACGGGTAAGTGCGGCATCTGCCAGAAACTCTGCCCGACCCAGGCGGTCAATTTCGAGCAGAAAGATGAATTATTTACCGAAGCGGTCGGAACCATCGTGGTGGCAACAGGATTCCAGACGCTCGGCAAAGAGTATTTCGAACTCTATGCGGGCGGCGATCATCCAGATGTCATTACCGGTCTGCAATTCGAGCGGTTGGCCTCCGCCTCCGGCCCGACGGGGGGGGGAATCCGGCGGCCTTCCGATGGCCAGGAGCCGCGCACGGTGGTTTTTGTGCAATGCGCCGGCTCACGAGAGCCCGCTACGGGGCGGGCTTATTGCAGCAAAATATGCTGTATGTACACGGCCAAACACGCCATGCTTTATCGGCACAAGGTGCACGGCGGCCGGGCGTTTGTGCTGTGCATGGACGTGCGGACGCCGGGCAAGGGCTACGATGAATTTTATCGCCGGGCGGTCGAGCAGGATGGTGTGAATTATATCCGTTCGCGGGCGGCGCGAATTTACCCCGAAAACGGCCAGCTCGTGGTCGAAGCCGCCGACACGCTCAACGGCGGCGAGCGCCTGGAACTGCGGGCCGATCTGGTGGTGCTGGCGAGCGCCGCGATACCGCAAAGTGACGTGCGGACGCTGGCCCAGAAGCTCGGTATTGGTTACGACGCGGATGGCTGGTTAAGCGAAGCCCATCCGAAATTGCGGCCGGTGGAAACCAACACCGCCGGCATCTTTCTGGCCGGCGCGGTGCAGGGGCCTAAAGACATTCCGGACACGGTCGGCCAGGCCTCCGCGGCGGCGGCCAAGGTGCTGGGGCTGCTGTCCAACCAGGACTTGCAGCGCGATCCCATTGTGGCCCGCGTTCGCCGCATGCCGCCGCCGGAATATTCCACCTGCCTGGGTTGCTTCGCCTGCGCCGCGGCCTGTCCCTACCAGGCCATCGAAAAGGAAGAGATCAAAGATCGTCATGGCGAATGGATCAAGACCATCGCCCGTGTGAATGCCGGGCTGTGCCAGGGTTGCGGTACGTGCGTATCCGTCTGCCGCAGCAAATCCATTGATCTGGACGGCTTTACGGACGATCAAATGTGCTCCGCGTTGGAGGCTCTGGAGGTTTAGTCGGGGTGCCTATGGCCGAGGTTCATTTGCCAGTGCAGGATGTGCTCCAGGCGGCGTCCCCCGCGGCGTCAGGCTCCTTGGAGCCGCGGCTTGTGGCGTTCGTATGCCGGTGGTGCACGTATGCGGGTGCGGATCTTGCCGGCACCAGCCGCATGACCTATCCACCGAATGTACGGACGCTCATGCTGCCATGCACGGGGCGGATTGACGTGGCTTTTATTCTCCGGGCGTTCCTCGAAGGAGCGGACGGTGTGCTGGTCAGCGGCTGTCACCCCGGCGATTGCCATTATACCGCGGGAAACTACCGCGCCCGGCGGCGCTGGATTCTGCTGCGCGATCTGCTCGACACTATCGGCGTGGATTTGCGCCGCCTGCAATTGGCGTGGATCTCCGCCGCGGAAGGCGCTAAATGGGTTAAAACGGTTCAGAACT
>JAKCCC010000136.1 GCA_021838985.1 Planctomycetota bacterium | reverse complement strand
GCGTTCAAACCGACTTCCTTGGCCGCATGAGCAATCTCCACGCATCGATTGACCAACAAATCCGGCATCACGATCTGCACCAGCCGTGAGACGCCATCGCCGTTCCGAGCGAAGCGGCGACGATCGGGCACATACAGACCCTTGCCGGGCCGGCGTTGCAGTTGGCCCTCGCGCACCAACGTTTCCACCGCGCGCCGTACGAGCATCCGGCTGGCCCCTTCGCTGCGTGCCAATTCCAGTTCGGTGCCGACCAATTCGCCCGGTTGAAAGTTCCGGGATTCCATCCGCTGGCGTAGTTTCAACACCAGGGATTCCACGGTGGGGACGGGATTTCTGACGGGCGAACCTCTGCGTATCACTTGCATGTTCCTAACCTTACCGCCATATAATAGCGTGGTACTCAGGCGATGTCAACATGTAAAACATGTTTCACCCGTTACACAGTCTGGTAATCGTACACCAACCTGGCACCGCTTTAACAGCATGGCTTCCTCGATGGATATGACGCGATTTCTGACTGGCGAACGGCTGTGTATCACTTGCTGCTTCCTAACCTTACCACCATATAATAGCATCGTACTCGGATGATGTCAACATGTCAAACATGTTCGATCTGGCAATGGTACCCCAGGCGGTTCGAGACCGAAACGTCCAGACGGATTTCGGGCGGCCATAGCCGGTGTCACCGGGCGGGTTAAAAGGTTCTCCCGCAGTTTGCGTGCCGGCGCTTCATTCTAATCCACCGTCGTACCCAGGCCTGGAATCTCCACGAATATAATGCGCCATGGCGGCTTTTGACGGATCGGCACGAGGGCTGCGGAAAGGAATCCGCCATGGGATCTGTTCCCTTGCTGCCAGGGGCGGCCGCGTGGACGATCGACGGCTTTCGCATCGCTCCCGACGCCGTTCGCTTCAGCCTGCTATCTGCAACGGCGCGGCAGGCTTGTCTTACCTGCGGCCGGCATTCCGCGGGGGTACGCTCAAAAGTTGTGGACGGGGGAAAAAAGGCGGCGTAACCGAAGCAAGAAGTTTTAACGGTTTTCTTTTTTAGGAGTACGCCACCATGGGTAACCGTATGACGGAAACGTGGAAATTTCCAAGTACGGTGTGCCGCGATTTCCTGACGGAAGCGTTGCGGGGCGGAGCCCCGCGTCGGTTGGCCGAGGCGGTGCAGATGGAAGTGGAACAGTGGACCGCCGCACGGGGCGAGCTGGTGGACGACCCAGGTCATCGGCAGGTGGTCCGCAACGGCTATCGGCCGGAGCGGCAGGTGCGAACGGGAATCGGGCCGGTGGCGATTCGCCAACCACGGGTGGAAGATCGTCGTCCTGTCGGTCCGCGGGAAGCCTTGGCTCGGAAGCTATTGCCACCGTACCGGCGCCGCACGCCAAGCTGGGACGAAGCGATTCCATGGATGTCTCTATATGGGATCAGCACCAACGATAGGGGCGAGTCGCTGACGGCGTTGCTGGGGCCGGCGGCCCAGGAACTCTCCCCGGCCACCGTGGCCGGTCTGCTGGAAGGTTGAAAGCCGGAATACGCCGGCTGGAATCAACGCTCCCTGGCGGATAAGCGCTACGTCTATATCTGGGCCGACGGGGTGTATTTCAATATTCGCATGGAAGAAGCTCGCGCCTGCATCCTGGTGCTGCTGGGGGCCCCGGCCGATGGCCGCAAGGAAATGATCGCCCTTGCCGATGGCTACCGGGAAAGCGAGCCATCCTGGAGCAGCCTGGGGCTGGACCTGAAAAGTCGCGGGCTGACCCTTCCGCCGAAAGCTGTTGACGTTTTATGATTTTCCGGCCAAGCACTGGACGCCCCTTCGCACCACCAACCCGATTGAGAGCATCTTCTCGCCGGTGCGTCGGCGGCACAACAAGACGCGGAACAACGCCGGACGCAAGGCCTGTCTGGCGATGGTTGATAAGCTCGGCCAGAGCGCCGAGCGTGGCTTTCCGCGGCTGAATGGTGCGGAGCTAATTCAGGATATTATCGCCGGTATTCCATATGAAGATGGAGTTAGAACATCTGCCGCCTGAAACTTCCCATCCACAACATTTGACAGTAGCCCCATTATTTCCCCGCCATGCTCCGTCACGAGTAGCGGTTTATCCGCCAACTCGATCTGCTGGAGCCTGCCCACTCCGTACTTCGATTATCTCTTGCTCTCGCGAAAAAGGGGCGACTGCTCCAGCGTAAACAGAACAACCTCCTCGCCGGTAAGGGTGCTGATGTCGTGGTGCAGGCTCACAACCTTGACCCCGGTGACTTCCTGCACCATCGCCTCCATGAGTGGTCGGGCTGTTTCGATCAGATGGGTTCGCACCTGCTTGAGCAGATCACGTCCCTTTTCAGCCTCCAGTTGCTTGACCAGGTGCTGTTCCGCTGTGGTTAGGACGCCCTTAAGGCGTATGACGAGCAGGTCTCCGAGCAAATAGGTATGAATGTGCGTCGGGCCGCGCCCCATATATTCCTGTTGAAAGCGGCCGGTCCCTTCGGAAATGGCCGCTTCGATTTCCCCTTTGGTCTGCATGGAAACTCCAGCTGGATACAGTCCTACCCGCATCCTGATGATAGCGGAAGTGCGCCTAACATGAAAGAAATTAAAAAGAACCCCACGCGGGATTTTCCTGGTATTCATCGGCGTTTGTGCCCCAAAAGTAGGGTAAGATTCCGGGCGCACTTGACTTTGTTGCTTGGTAGAGCCTATAGTAATGGTGAAGTACTTGGGGATGGGCGGTAGAAGTCTCCCCCGAGTGCCGCAGAGAACCACTTGATCGAAAGATCGAGTTTGGGTGGTTGTCGGATGACTTGGTAAAGGGTACCCCGGCGGTAGCCGGGGGACCCGTTAAGACGTAAGCCGACGTGATGGGACACTTGGTGTGTTCGATCACGTCGGCTTTTTTTGTTTCTTCTTCAAGGAGTTGGGTCATGCTTCTAAACGCAACTGTGTGGATCGTGCTGGGCCTCCTCGCTGGCTTTACCGCCAGTATGATCGTGAACAAACGAGGGGGGGGCTTTGTGTACGACATTGTGCTCGGCGTCGTCGGAGCGCTCTGTGGCGGTTGGATTTTCAACGCGTTCGGGCGAGTCGGCGTCACCGGCCTGAACCTCTGGAGTCTTCTGGTCGCCATCGTTGGAGCCGTGGTGTTGCTGGCCGTCTGGCACGCCATTCGCGGAGTCGTCGTCCGCCCGAAGCAGTGAACCTGATGAAAGATTCCGAATTGACCATGGCCCAGCAGGTTGCCCAGGCGGTGCGTGCTTTTCAGCAACAACGCACGGGGCTTGTGCCGGGCGCGGTCACCGTGGTCTTGAGTGATGAAACCCTGGTGGTGACGCTCCAGGGGGCTTTGTCCGCCGCGGAACAGGCGCTGGCCAAGACTCCGGCCGGCGCCGCTCAGGTTCAGGAATTCCACCGGCAGTTGTTTCGGAGCTCCGTCGAGCCGTTGCGACAGGAGATCAAGCGAATCACCGGGGTGGAGGTGCGCGAAGCCGCCGCGGAAGTTGAACCGTCCACGGGCGCTGTGGTGCACGCCTTCACCAACGGCACGATGGTGCAGGTGTTTCTGCTGGCCCGGAATGTAGGCGCCGAAACCTGGGATGGGAGCGATCCCGAAAAGTCACACTGAAGCCACTCCGCCCTGCGGCCACATACGGCCTGCGCACAGCGCATTTGGTGAAAGACGAGAATGCTGAATCTGACCAGGTTAACGTGAAGGCTTCCCGAAGGAACATGCGGCTTTATCTAATCAATCCCTCCAATCCCCTGGTCAGCATCGCCAATGTCAGCGCGAACCGCTGGAACCGCTACCGGGTATGGAAACCGCTCAGCCTGATGGTGCTCGCGGCCCTTACGCCACCGGACTGGGAAATCACCATCGTGGATGAGAACCTCGGTCTGCCGGATTACCACAGCATTCCCCGGCCGAATGTGGTGGGCATCACCGCGTTCACTTCGCAGGCGAACCGCGCCTATCAGGTGGCCGCGCACTTTCGCCGCCTGGGCGTGCCGGTGGTGATGGGCGGCATTCACGCCACGATGTGCCTGGCGGAGGTCCTGGAGCGTGTGGATTCGGTTGTCACCGGCGAAGCTGAGGCCGTTTGGGCGCAGGTCCTTGACGATGCCCGGCGCGGCGGCCTTAAGCGCCAGTACGACGGAGGACATTCCGCCATCGACCGTTTTGTGCCGGCGTGCCACGATTTGCTTCCCGGACGCTATGCCTTCGGGGCCATTCAAACCACGCGCGGCTGTCCCTTGAATTGCAGCTTCTGCAGCGTAACGGCCTTCAACGGTGCGCAATACCGGCAGCGGCCCGTCCTGGAGGTCGTGCGCGAATTCCGGGCGATCCCGGAGAAACGCGTATTGGTCGTGGATGACAACCTCATCGGGACGCATCCGAAACATGTGGCCCGCGCCAAGGAGTTATTCCGTACCTTGGCGGCGGCGAACCTGCACAAGCAATGGATTGCCCAGGCCACCATCAATTTCGCCGACGACGAGGAACTCCTGGCGTTGGCTGCGGAAGCCGGCTGCCGGGGCGTATTCATCGGCTTCGAATCTCCGACGCCGGAAGGGCTTCGGGAGCTCGGCAAGAAGTTTAATCTGGCCAGGGGCCGGGATTTCCCTGCCTCGGTGCGGCGCATACAACGCCACAATATCCTGGTCGTTGGATCCTTTATCATCGGCTTGGATATCGACGAACCGGGCATCGGCGAACGGATCGCCGCAGCGGCCCGCCAATATGGTGTGGACACTCTCAACACGCTATTTTTAACGCCTCTGCCCGGCACGCGGCTGTGGGACGAAATGAATTCGGAGCGGCGCATCGCCCTCGGCGCCTTTCCGGACGATTGGAAATACTACACGCTGACCTTCCCGGTGGCCCGGTTCAAGCATTTCACTCCGGAAGGCATCGTCCAGGAAATGATCTCCTGCAACCGTCGCTTCTATTCTCGCGGGGGCATTCTGCGGCGGGTGTGGAGCGCCTTGCGAAATCAGCGCCATCCACTACTAAGCCTCGTCGGCAATTTATCCTACCGGGACAACTGCCGCCTGGACCGCAAAATCTACCAGATGTTGAGCTGGATAAGATAAGTTGTCAGACTTCCGTCAGTGAAAGGACTATGCCATGTCGCATCCCAAAATTCCCGCCAAGGTGTTGGCCGAATTGCAACGCCAGTTGAACCAGGAACTGGGCGCCGCGCACACTTACCGCGCCCTGGCGTTCTGGTGCGAAGAGCAGAACCTGAAGGGGTTTGCCCGGTATTTCCACAAACAGATCGACGACGAGCAGAGGCATGCCGACAAAATTGCAGCGCATCTGATCGACCGTGGCGTACTGCCCGAAACCGGCGCGCTCGCCGCCCCTCGGCACAGTTTCAAATCGCTGCTGGAAGCGGTGCTGCACGCCCAGGCGCTGGAGCAGAGCAATACGCAGGGGGTCCACGGCGTTTATGAGGCGGCCTTGGAGGCCAAGGATTATTCCGCCCAGGTGCTCATGCACTGGTTCATCAAGGAACAGGTGGAAGAGGAACAGTGGAGCACGGAAATGGTGGAGCGCGCCGAGGGTGCGTCGTGCGCGGGCGGAATGTCGGATCTGGACCGCCACATCGAGCGCTACCTGGCGCAGGGCGTGTTCGCGGACGACCCAAAATCCTGACCTCGGCCGAGCGTGGCGGCCAACGCATCACGCACTACGTCGCTACGTCGCTTGGGCCCAAGACGCTCAAGAAGGTGCTCAGGATGTCCAACGAATTGCAATCTTGCTGAAGGCCCCTTTCCGGCGTTGTGGGTTATGGGTTGTGAGTTGTGGGTTGGGCGGTGTAGGAACCCGGGCTTGTCCCGCTCTCCGTTGGAAACGGAGGGCGGCATGGATGGACAAGACTCCTTGCGGCGGCCCGGGCACTGTCAACCCCGTAGCCCAACGCCCTTAGCAACACGTTCATAGCCTGACTTTTGCCATTTTTTAGAAGCGTAAACAGTCGAATCCTTCGGAAATCGCGATGTCGGTGGGAGTTTTTGCACATCCTGTTTTTTATACGGTGTGGAGAAA
>JAKCCC010000135.1 GCA_021838985.1 Planctomycetota bacterium | reverse complement strand
GACTGGTAGCCCCGTGGCAGCCCCGCGGGGCGATCGAACCAAGCCTTGCCCCGCCGAGCGCTCCTGCCCCGCCGAAAGCTGGCGCCTGGTTGCCGATCGCGGGAAGCTGATAGCCGACCGCTGAGCGCTGTCGAGAAGATGAAGATCGCGGAAATATTTTACAGTATTCAGGGAGAGGGCCAATACGCAGGGGTTCCTTCGGCGTTTATTCGCACCAGCGGCTGCAACTTGCGCTGCGTGTGGTGTGATACGCCGTACGCGTCCTGGTTGCCACGGGGGCGAACCATGAGCATTCCCCGGATCCTCGCCCAAATCAAGGATATCCCCTCACCACACGTGGTCATTACCGGCGGGGAACCGATGTTACAGCCCGACTTACCCGAACTCGTCCGGCGCCTGAATGCCAGGAAGCGGCTGGTAACGCTGGAGACCGCCGGAACGCTGTGGCGGCCCCTGCGCCTGCACTTGGCGAGCGTTAGCCCCAAACTGGCCAATTCCACACCGTGGCGACGGCAAGGCGGTCGGTTGGCCTCGGCCCATGAAAGCGGACGAATCCGGCTGGACGTCTTGCGGCGTTTTGCCCGCAGCCGCTTGATTTCCATGATTCAGTGGAAATTTGTGGTCAGTGCGCCGGATGATCTGATCGAGATAGAAGATATACTTAAGCGCATCGGTTCGGTAAACCCCGCCGATGTGCTGCTTATGCCGCAGGGGGCTACGCCGGCCGAACTGGCCCAGCGCGGCGGCTGGGTCGCCCAACTGTGCCAGGAACGCGGCTTTCGCTTCGGACCGCGCCTGCAGATCGCTCTTTACGGAAACCGGCCCGGAACGTGAGAGAAAGTCATATGCAACTCAAGCCAGTCAGAAGCCTGTACCTCGAAACCTTTGCCAATCCGCGGCCGGGGCGCGAGTACGAAATTGAGCATATCGCCCCCGAATTCACCAGCGTGTGTCCCAAGACCGGCCAGCCGGATTTCGGAACGATCCGGCTGATTTATGTGCCGGGCGAAAAGTGCGTCGAGCTGAAAAGTTATAAACTGTATCTGCAAAGTTTTCGGAATCGCGGCATATTCTACGAGGCGGTCACCAACACCATCCTGGACGATCTGGTCGCCGTGCTGCGACCGCGGCGAATGAGCGTGATTAGCGAATGGACGCCGCGCGGCGGTCTGCGCAGCGTGATTCGGTGCGATTATGAACGCCCTACTGCGTTGTCAAACGATAAATTTCGGGTTGGAGAAAGATCCTCGGACTCGCCACCGAACCGGCAGCACCGGCCTTCAGGTCGCCAGCGGCGACTCGCCTTAAAGTTTCCTGGCGGTGACCCGGTGAACGGCTTCCGGAGGCGACAGCCGAAAATTAAGCGGTGACAAAGCGCTAAGCCCGATTTTTGCCATTTTCGGGAGCGTCAATGGTCGAATCTTTCGGAAATCGCGATTTCCGTGCCAGTTTTTGCACACCCCGTGCTTGGTACGGGTGTGCCAAAACTCCACGCCACGCTGAAAGGTCGGTGCAATCGCATATTTCGGTTCTTCCGAAATCAGCAAAAGTCGAGCTTGGAACCTGACCGCTAAAACCGGAAACCTAGCCCCTGAAATCCACCAGCTACTAGCGTTCTCCGAGCAACATGCTGATCATCTGTTCCAAGGCGCCGGTGCCGCCCGTACCGTGGCGTAGAATCTGCCGCATGGTTTGCAATGATTCCAACTTCTCTTTTTCCCTCTCCGCGCCTAACTCCGCCTGCGCGAGGCGATCGCGCAGGGCGGTCAAACGCGGATCCGTGGTGTGCAGCAGCGCCTGATAGAGCTTCCGCACCAGCGGCAGCTTGCCGACATCCAGCCAGGCCCCGGAGCATTTGCGGCAAAATTGCAGATTGACTGGAATCATGGGATGCGGACGATCAATGCTTAGAACGGTATGACACTCGGGACAGGTCAACGCCTGGGTGGTATCCGACTCGTGCACCAGAGCGGCCAACTCCTTCAGACCCACGGCTGCGGCCCCGGTGGCCGCACCATCCAGTTCGGCCGGGCCGCGCACCAGATGCATCAGGTGGGTGCGCGACATCCATTCACCGAAGCACTGGCTGCACGTCTTGACATGCACGCCGCCTTTGACCACATCGGTCATCGGCACAAAACAGGCCGGGCACCGCGGCATTGGACACCGCCTCTTCCCAGGTAAGCTCTGGACCGGAGCCAGTATAACATATTGCCCCACCGTGGTATAAAATATCTTGTTTCGGGAGGTTTGGCGTGAGCAGAAAGGGACCCCAGAACCTGACGCAGTTGGCGGAGGCCATCATCGCCAGCTACCAGCAACATCCCGAAACGCAGTGCATCGGCTCCGCCCATCTGCCGAATCGGCGCATCATCATCGTGCTGGTCCAGACGATTCGTGAACTGCTGTTTCCGGGGTTTTTGGGGCGGCAAAATCTTTCCACCATCGATTTGCCCTACCATGTTGGTTCCCTGCTCGGCACGATTCGGGATGGACTCTTCGACCAGGTACGGCGGGCGCTGCGCCACGCCCAGCCCCAGCCCGGCCCCGGCGGCGATGCCGATTATGACGCCTCGGCCGCGGCCATGACGGATGAATTTCTCGGCTGCCTGCCGGAAATACGCCGGATGCTGGCCGCCGACGCCCAGGCTTTTTTCGACGGCGATCCTGCCGCCACTGGGATTGACGAAATTATCTTCTGCTATCCCGGTTATCTCGCCATAACCGTTTACCGCATCGCCCACGCCTTGCATCGACTCGGCGTGCCGCTGATTCCGCGCATCATGACCGAATACGCCCACAACCTGACGGGAATCGACATTCACCCTGGGGCCGAAATCGGCGAGTATTTCTTCATCGATCACGGAACCGGCGTCGTCATCGGCGAAACCACCAGCATCGGGGACCATGTCAAGATGTATCAGGGTGTGACCTTAGGCGCGCTGTCCACGCGCGGTGGACAGTCCCTGCGCGGCGCTAAGCGCCATCCAACCATTGAGGACCATGTGATGATCTATCCGAATGCCAGCATTCTCGGCGGGTCCACCGTGATCGGCCAGGGCGCCACCATCAATGGCAACGTATTTATCACCCAGTCGGTGCCGCCGCATACGCGGGTCAGCGTCAAGCACCCCGAATTGCAGTATCGCAACCGCCCCCCCCGCGAAGGGGTTCAGAACCTTCCGCTGGATTTTCAAATCTGAGCGATGTCCCGCCGCAACTGCATCCCGGCAAAGTGAATCTTGTCCACCGCCGCATAGGCCCTCCGGCGGGCCGCGGCCACGTCCGCGCCGACCGCGCACACGCCCAAGACGCGCCCGCCGCTGGTTACAATCCGCCCTTCCCGCCGGGTTGTACCGCCATGGAAGATCTGCACGTCGGGCAGGGCGGCGGCGGCTTCCAGCCCGTCAATCGGTACGCCCCGGGTGACCTCCGGATCCGCTTTCCAGCCATAACCTTCGCTGGCCAGCACCACGCATACCGCCGCCTCCGGCCGCCACTGCAGCGTGATCTGGTCCAATTTACCTTCGCTGCACGCCAGCATCGCCTCCACCAGATCGCTCTGCAGGCGCATCAGTAGGGGTTGGGTTTCCGGGTCGCCCAGACGGCAATTAAACTCCAGCGTCTTAGGCCCGCCGGCGGTGAGCATCAGGCCCGCGTACAAAACACCGCGATAGTCGATTTCCTGACGCCGCAAGGCGTCGAGCAACGGAACAATGATCTCGCTTTCGGCACGCTTCAGCAGGTCCTCGGCCAGCAAATCCGGACAGCTGTACGCGCCCATGCCCCCTGTATTCGGACCCGTATCATGTTCTCCGATGCGCTTGTGATCCCGTGCCGCCTCCAACAGATACGCCGTATGGCCGTCGACCAAGGCCAGTAGTGACACCTCCGGCCCCTCCAGTCGCTCCTCGATGACCACCGCCGCTCCGGCCGGGCCGAATACTTTCTTCTCCATGATATTGCGCACGGCGTCCAACGCTGCGACCGGATCGCGGCATACCACCACCCCTTTGCCCCGGGCCAACCCCGCCGCTTTAACCACCAGTGGCTCGGTGCGGCTTTCCACATAAGCCAGCGCGTCGCGCACCGCTGAAAAACAACGGCCTTCCGCAGTGGGAATTCGGGCCTCGCGCATCAGCTTTTTGGCGAAGGTCTTGTCCGCTTCCAATTGGGCCCCGCTCCGGGTCGGGCCAAAAGCGCGGATCTTCTTTTCCGCCAAAGCGTCCACCAGTCCCAACGCCAGTGGATCCTCCGGCCCGATTACTGCGAAGTCGATTTTCTGTGTGGCCGCGAAATGTGTCAGTTCGGTGACGGCGCCTGCGGCAATCGGGACCAGTTCTCCCAAAGCCTCCATGCCGACGTTGCCAGGTGCAATATAAAGTCGATCACAAAGCCGGCTGGCTTTGATTTTCCAGGCCAAGGCATGTTCCCGTCCGCCAGACCCCACCAGAAGAATTTTCATCCGCCAACCACCCGCAATATTCCCACCCTGGCCTCCAACCAAAAACCACCACCGCTGGCGGCATGGGGCTAGGCCGTTACGTCGTGAGGTTCCCGTTGCGGGCCGCGAATAATGCCGGCGCTGCGGGCATAGGCAAACAGTCCACCTGCGTCAATAATGGGTTTTACATCGCCCAGGGGCTTCAGTGCGTGCACACCGCGGCGTGTAAGATTCTTCAAGACATGGGCATCCACATCCACCTCCAGGTCGTCACCTGTGCGGATATGATCGATCAGTCGCGCGGTGCTTTCGCATGGCAGCAGATAGCCACCGTTGACCGAGTTGCGGAAAAAGATGCGGGCGTAAAACTCCGCCACCACCAGCCGTATCCCGGCCTCCGCCAGGGCCAGCGGTGCGTGCTCGCGCGAGCTGCCGCAGCCGAAATTTTTTCCACCAATTACGATTCCGTAGGAGCTTTTAAAGGCACCCGGCGAAACGAAATGGATATGGCCGTCGGGCAGGCCGCTTTGGCTTTCCGGTACGCCTGTGAGCGCATACCTCCCAAAATAACGCCGCTCTTGGGGATCCGTGGGATCATAACTGAGATATTGGGCGGGAATAATCTGATCCGTATCAACGTTGTCGCCCAGGACAAACGCCTGGCCGCGGATGATCGTTCGCATCGGTTCCACCGTTTCTAACCAACGCCGTTAGTCTAGGGGACGCCGCCCGCATCGGCAAGCCACCCACGCGTTTTCGGTTCGCAAGGCTGCGGCCAGATTCGGTGGCAACCGTCGTAGGAACCGGCTATACCGCACACGCCCATTAATGATGCATTCCGGAGGCCAGGCCAGCGTGCATCTGGCCCAGAAAAACGGCGGGACGCCGCTTCTACTTTGACGAACGGTACGTCTCCATAAGAGCCGTGTGTAGTATAGCTATCGGCACTCTTGGCTCGCGCCAGAGGCTCGACGCCGACTCCACCATAGATGGCCCCGGATCATCCTGGTCCGGCGGAGCGGTTGCCACAGTCGGCATCGTGTCTCGACCCATGAATAAGAGGAGCGGCACAGGCACGACGGTCTAGGAGCGGGACTGGCGGGCGAGGCGGCGAAATTGGCTGGGCGTTATGGCCTTTTCACGACGGAAAGCGTGCCAGAGGTGAGTCGGGCTGGAAAAACCGGAGGCCCGGGCGACGGCCTGCAGCTTGCGGTCGCCCTCCGAGAGCAGCTTGGCGGCGCAATCGAGTCGGCAACGCAGAATTTCTTTAAATATGCTGCGCCCGACTTGCTTGACGAACTGATCGTGCAGCCGGCGATGGCACATGGGAACATTCGCCGTGATTTCTTCGGCGGTTATCGGCTCGCGAAAGCGCTGCCAGATGGTCTTGAGCACCGTGGCCACGCGAACATCTTCCACGGCGAGGATATCGCTGCTTTGGCGCGTCACCACGCCGACTGCCGGAAGCGTAACGGTTCCCGGTGGAACGCGCCGTCCATTCATCAATTCATCCAGCAGGCGGGCGGCGGTGTAGCCCTCGCCTTCGAGGTTTTCGTCCACGCTGGATAACGGCACCGGAGCGAATTCGCACTGCAGTTCGTCGTTGCCCACGCCTAGCACGGCCACCTGCTCCGGCACGCGCAGCCCTTCGGCCTC
>JAKCCC010000134.1 GCA_021838985.1 Planctomycetota bacterium | reverse complement strand
CGACAGCCGGAGGGTGGAGGTGATCCCCACGGTGGATCGCGCGGCTCGCAGTGCCTGGATCGCACTGAGCAGCTCGTGGCCAGCCCCTCGCCCATACTCCGGCGTGGCGACGATCCACCTTGATGGCTTGGGCCTGCCCCCAGGGCGGTACCACATTGTTAACGCAGCGACCGGTCGGCCTATCGCCAGCTTCGGCGGACCCGGCGTGCTGCAGGTGCCCCTGCGCGTCGTACCCGGCGACTTGCCGATCTGGCGGGTTCTGCCCGGCCCCAGCGCCGTGCTTCCCGCGCCTCCTGCGGCTTTGGTTCCACGGGCCAGATTTGGCCGCAGAGACTGAGGTGCGCCAAGGAGCTTGGGCGGCTGGAAAAACATCCGCGGCGAAACTGGGCAGGTCCTTCGATCTCGCTTGCGATCGGGGCACAAGGACCGCACGCGCCGGCTCGATCGGCCTGTAGCACACCGGCGGCCAATGGATCCAGCTTGAGCAGGTGTTTTCGAGTGGTCTCATCCCAGTCCTGGTCGGACCGCGGTTCCCGCAAAACGAGACCAGCCAACCGACCTTGCGCCTCCGCCGGCAGGGCGCGCCGCTTCTCAATGGCAGCTTTCAGCCGCTTGGTTATATGCGAACTCCGCTTTGGCCCCTGACGGATCGCGGAATGGCCTTCGGGGGCTTTGCCAGGGATGGTGTCCCGTTATGGCATCACCACCCGCTATTTTCCAGGCAGATGATTTACGGAAATATTCCCCGTTGCTGATAGCTGCGCGTCAGATGGTCCACGGCTACACAATAGGCCGCGGTAACCAGATCGGTTTCATATTGATGCGCCGCCAGGCGGACGCGGCGGGCCGCCAATACAATGGTCTTGCGCAGCTCGCGGTCCACCCGTGCTAATTCCCAGTGCACGCCGGCCTTATTTTGTACCCATTCCAGATAGCTGACAATCACGCCCCCGGCATTGCAGAGAATGGCCGGCAAGACCGCGATGCCGCGGCGTTGCAGCAAATCCAGCGCCTCCGTCGTGACCGGCCCGTTGCCGCCCTCCGCCACAATCCGGCAATCCAACCACGCGGCCACCTCCGTGTCGACCATTCGTTCCAGCGCGGCGGGGATAAATACGTCCACGGCGGTGCGGTAAAATTCTTCCCGACCCACCGCGCTGACCCCAGGCGCGGAGAAGCCGGCGATACCGCCAGTGCGGGAGGCGTGGCGGCGCAGGGCCTCCACGGGCAAACCCGTCGGCGCGGCGAGGGCGCCACTGGAGTCCATCACCGCGATTAGTTTCGCGCCATGCCCCGCCAGCGCGGCGGCGGCGTGCGCACCGACCTTGCCGAACCCCAGTAAACTGAACCGCAACCCCTCCGGCTTTAGCCTGAACTCAGGCAGCAGTTCCAACAGCACGTAACAAAGCCCCTGGCCCGTCGCTTTTTCCCGCCCCTCGCTGCCACCGCAGGCCAGTGATTTGCCCGTCACCACATGCATCAAACCCAGGCGATTGCCGGACTGGTGCGTGTTCAAATAGGTATCCATCATCCAGTCCATGATCTGGGCGTTGGTGCCGGCGTCGGGCGCGGGAATATCGAATTCCGGTCCGATATTGTCACCCAGGGCGGAGGTGAAACGGCGGGTCAGGCGCATCAGTTCCTCCGGCGAAAGAGTGGCTGGATCTACCGCCACGCCGCCTTTGGCGCCGCCGAACGGCAGGCGCGCCAGGGCGCATTTAACGGTCATCCAAGCCGCCAACGCCTTGACGTCATCCAGGCTTACATCCGGGTGATACCGCATTCCGCCTTTGTAGGGGCCGAGAATGTTGTTGTGTTGAATGCGATAGCCGCGGAAAAGGCGGTACTGCCCGGTGTCCAGTCTCACCGGAAAATGAACGATCAACTCGTTTTTGGATTCGCTGAGAATAGCTTTCACGTAAGCCGGAGCGGCGATATGGTCGCAGCCGCGATGGATCGCCCCGATCGCCATGGCGAAAAGGGAGTGCGGGTCCTCCGGCGCCCGCCATTCCGCGCCAGGCAGGTGTGGTTGTTCCGTGCGTAGAACCATGGCCTCCACTCCGTCCGGTTAAGACTACTCTGAAAATGGCCGCGCCTCCTTGCATAGCCCTGGGGCATAGACGACGGGCCTCGGCCGATCTCGGATATTCCTAACCTGTCACCCCTAAACCCTAAAACTGGTTTCACCGGATAAACCGTATTTTCCCGACGTTGGGAATAATCGCCCATGGCACCTGGCGAAAAGGCCGAAATCCCGCGGGCCAATAAACCAGGAAGGCCTTCCCCAGCAGATAGCGTTGCGGCACCACGCCCACGGGCAGATGCAGTTGCCGACGCAGTACCCGCTCGACACGATTCCAGGCACGGCCGTCGTCGCTGTCGTTGCTATTATCGCCGAGCACAAAATATTGCCCGGCCTTCAACGTCAGCGGATGCCCCATGGTCCCCGTGCCCGGATAATTTTGCTCCGCGAGGGTCTGCGTATAGTAAATGTCGCGCCACAACTGCAGATGCCCCAGCGTACAGGGACCGGTTGGATCGATAAACACCCGCGGCATTTCCTGGCCCGTTATCCGTTCCCGTTCCGCCAGCGCGATGGCTTGAGCGAGCGTCCAGGAGGCGGAATATTGCAGAACCAATTGACCGTTGAACCAGAACCGGGCCTCGTGATCGATATTGCTCAGGCTCAGGCTGTAGGGGAACCCGCCATGCAACGGGGCTATGGAACGATGGATGGACATCCTGTCGGCGGCAATATGCTTCCAGCGCGCGGAGGCCGAGCGCCACTGGAACAGCGTCAGCCGCCCATCGTGCGCCAGGCGAACCTGCCAGCGGTTGCTGGCTGGACCGAGAACAATGCGGAGCGCCGCGGCTGCCGACTTCGGCCGCCAGAGCATATGCACGAATAAATGGCCCACCAGCCGGCGCCCGCTCTGCGTGGCGTTGTATCCGATGTTGTTGTAAAGATAATCGCCCTCTTGTCGAAAGGCCAGACGACCGCGGGGGTTAGCGCCGGTGGGCGTAAAGCGAAGCACCGGCCCACCGGTGAACCAGTGCCCCGCGAATCTGCCGTCCCGCGCGGGAACCCAGGGACTGGTCCAAATCCGCCCATTAGCCCGGACTTGACCCGCATTGACGGGGTAATAATCGTTGTCATAAACCAGCTGGAGCATGGCCCGTTCCACGTCCGGCGGCTTGTGGGCGACTTGCCCATTGATGAAAACCTCTCCGCCGACGATTTCGACCGTTTCCCCCGGCAAGCCGACCAGGCGTTTGATGAAATTTTCCTTGCCGCGCATCGGCTCACGGAACACGATGACATCCCAGCGCCGGGGTGGAAAAAGCGGGTATAGGTATTTCATTACCAAGATACGATCGCCGTTATAGGCGTAGGGAAAAGCGTAGGTTTCCGAATAGTCGCCTCGGCCGCTTTGGACCGATTCCCTGCGATAGATAATGGGCTTATCCGGCAGATCGCGCACCGGAATCTCTTCCCCGCAGTTGGGGCACCGGATGTGATAAGGCGCCGGCACGGTGAAGGGATTGGTCAGTTCGCCGTTTCTTAGGTCGACCACTCCCCGTCCCGGCACCCATTGCACATCGACGTTGGCGTTCAGATTGAAACGGTAGCCGCAGCTCGGGCAAATGACACGAAAATGCGCCCCATTGAGCGTAGGGGCCATGGAGCCGGTGGGAATGACAAATGCTTCCACACCGAACGTGCGGAAAGTGAAAGCCAGAATCAGCGCAAATAGCATCGTTTCCACGGTGTCCCGAAGCTGGTGCCGCGAAGGGTGCGGCCGGTGCGGGGCCGAACCGCCGCGGGACGGCGCTGCGGCCGCCGGGGTTAGGTTTTGCGGCTGGTTCAGCCGCGGGTTATCGGCGGGATGGAAAGTCATTTTTCACCTGCGGCATATTCCGCGGCCTCGGCGGCGTCCAGAATGGCCTCCGTGAGCGTGGGATGGGCGTGCATGGTCTGCACAATTTCTGTCCGCGTCGCCTCCAGCCGCTTGGCCAAAACCAGCTCGCCTAAGATCTCCGTGGCTTCCGGACCGAGGATATGGGCGCCCAACAGCTCGCCATAGGGCCGGCCGAAGATTAACTTCACGAGTCCCTCGGTTTGACCGATCGCCTGCGCCTTGCCGTTATTGGCGAAATTGTACCGGCCGACATCATAAGCCAGGCCCTTTTCCCGGCACTGTTTTTCCGTGAAACCAACACTGGCCACCTGGGGATAACAATAGGTGCAGCCGGGCACCACGCTGTAATCCATTTCCCGCTGACTGACGCCGAACATGCGTTCCACGGCAATAGCGGCCTCCATGCTGCCCACGTGCGCCAGCCACGGCGGACCGATTACGTCACCGGCGGCGTAAAGGCCGGGGATTGAAGTTTGAAAAGTCTTGTCCACGGTAATCGCCCCACGCTTCAAATCCGGCGTGATCGCGGAGGCGAAAAGATTCTCCACGTTGCCTGTGACCCCGACCGCCACCAGCACCACATCCGCTTCGACCGTACGGCTCTCGTGGCGCGCCGTATTCAGCAGTGTGACGGTGACACCTGCCGGGCCAGCCTCCACTTTTTCCGTACGGGTATCCGTATGGATGTCGATGCCGCGTTTCGCAAATACCATCCGCAGCCGCGTACTGATTTCCTCATCTTCGACCGGCAAAATCCGCGGCATCATTTCCACCAACGTCACCGCCGTGCCAAAGGCATTGTAGATATAGGCGAATTCCACCCCGATGGCGCCGGCCCCGATAATGAGCAGGCGGCGCGGAATCTCCCGCAGGATCATGGCTTCGCGGCTGGTGATGATGCGCCGGCCGTCCGGTTTTACCCCTGGTAGATCCTTGCTGCGTGCCCCGGTGCAGATCAGAATTTTTTCCGTCGCCAACGTGTCGGTCGTCTGCCCCTGCGCGTCGCGCACTTCCACCTGCTTTCCAGCCGTTACGAATCCTACGCCCGTAAAACGGACGACCTGGTGTTTCTTGAAAAGAAATTCGATGCCCTGGCTTAGTGTGCTGGCGACCCCCCGGCTGCGGGCGACAATCTTGTTCCATTGCAGTTTGGAACGGTCGACCTGCAGGCCGTAACCGGTGGCGGTCTGCATCATGGCCGCAAAAAGGTGGGCATCCTGAATCAGGGCCTTGGTGGGAATACAGCCCCAGTTCAGGCAGATTCCACCCAGTTCGGCCCGTTCCACGCAGGCCACTTTTTTGCCCAGACGCGCGGCCCGGACCGCGGCCACATACCCGGCCGGCCCGGAACCAATGATGACGAGATCAAATTTTCCCTGTGCCACCGGTCACTCCAGCGCCAACCGGTATTCTAGTCCCGCGCCATTGCACGGCAAGGCGCCAAAGACCGGGCCTCGAATAACCTGCCGGTTCAGGTGGGCGCCGGGACGGCTCTGTAGTTCCAATTCGGGAGGAACTTGACGGGGCCCCATCGCCCTGACTTTCCGCGCCTTGCGTTTGACGTAACCATACTTCTGGAGCAATGGTTTGCCCCCCGCTTGCCAGCTGGCCGCGGGCTGGGTCGGCTACGGAGACCAATACCGCTCGTTCCGCCAGTTCATGGCTGATCCCACGTCACGTCAGATCGGTCCACTTCAACCCTTCGCGCCTCGGGTCGCCGGCGGGGTGCTCCTGCAGCATCTGTCCCGATCAATCGGGATTCTCCTCCACGTGCGGGCCAACCTCGATCCGCGGCTTGCACCCACCCCTTTTTTTGTCGCCGTAGCGACTGCCAGATCGGACCCGGCCGGCGTCCGGATCATCCCGCTGTTCCAACTCTACACGGCCCTGCTGGATCGTCTTGGGACCGCAATCCAACACCTGGCTGATGTATTGCAGGCCGCCGTGCCCCAGCTTCGCCGCCTCCACCGCCGCGCAACGGCGTCGATCTTTTTCCGAGAGCCACTGGTACCGCCGCTGCATCATCCGTTCTGCTTCAATGGGATAGGTTTACATGGCGCCGTCCTTGATGCGATCCTTATCGAACTACGCGGCTTTCGCAGTTTGGTCCATCCATTATATTTCCGGAAGTTATTCCGGCCCCAGGATGCAGACGCCGATTTACCCACATTTCCAGCTTGACCCGGCGCGGGGCCCCGCCCCGGTGCGGCTCCG
>JAKCCC010000133.1 GCA_021838985.1 Planctomycetota bacterium | reverse complement strand
TCACGCCGGTTCCTTTCCGCGAGGAGCAGCTCTGGAACGGCTATCCGGAAGAAACCAACGCCCCTTATGGCATCGCCAAGAAGGCGCTGCTCGTGATGTGCCAGGCCTATCGGCGGCAGTACGGCTTAAACGCGATCTACCTGTTACCGGTGAATTTGTATGGTCCGGGCGATCACTTTGACCTGCAGGATTCCCACGTGATTCCGGCCCTTATCCGCAAATGCGTCGAAGCGCGGCAAGCCGGGGCCGACCATATTGTGGCGTGGGGCACGGGAACGGCATCGCGCGAATTTTTATATGTGCAGGATGCGGCCGCGGCCATTGTGCAGGCCACGCTTAAGTACGACGAGCCGGAGCCGGTGAACATCGGCGCGGGTCAGGAAATCACGATCCGTCAGCTGGCCGAAATGATCGCCCGGCTCTGTGATTTTACCGGGCAAATTCGCTGGGATTCTTCCCAACCCGATGGCCAACCGCGGCGCTGCCTGGACACCAGTCGAGCCTTGGAAAAATTCGGCTTTCGCGCCCGTACCACGCTGGAGGACGGTCTTAAAAAGACCATCGCGTGGTATCGCACCCACGCCACCTGACCGGTCTGGCGCGAACCGCCGCCCGACCGGTGCCCCCATCTGCGTGCGCCCGTGCGCCGGGATAAGCAGGGCCTTGGTTGTTGGCGCCTTGCAAACGATTTAAAATGCCCGGTTGGTCCGACGGGGAGATTTCCGTGGCGATCAGTGACACCATTAAGCGCGGAGCTATTCGGGCTCCGCATCGCAGCCTGCTTCGCGCCACGGGCGTGATCCGGGATGAATCCGACTGGGACAAGCCGTTCATCGCCGTGGCCAACAGCTTTGTGCAGATTATTCCTGGCCACGCCCATCTGGACGTGGTGGGGCGCAAAGTTCGGCAGGCGGTTCGTGACGCGGGCGGCGTGCCGTTTGAATTCAACACGATCGGTGTGGATGATGGCATTGCCATGGGCCACCTGGGCATGAAGTATTCCCTGCCCAGCCGTGAACTGATCGCGGATTGCGTGGAAACCATGCTCCGCGCCCATTGTTTCGACGGGGTCGTGTGCATACCCAATTGCGACAAAATTGTGCCGGGCATGATGATGGCCGCGGCGCGGGTGAATATTCCCACGGTGTTTGTCTCCGGCGGGCCGATGTCCGCCGGGGTGCAACCTTCCACAGGCAAAGTCATTGATTTGATCAGCGTCTTTGAAAGCGTGGGGGGGCTGTCCGCGGGCGCTGTGACGGAAACCGAGCTTAAGGAAATCGAAATAAACGCCTGTCCCACCTGCGGCTCCTGTTCGGGCATGTTCACGGCCAATAGCATGAACTGTCTCTGCGAAGCCCTGGGGCTGGCCCTGGCCGGCAACGGAACCATCCTGGCCACGGATCCCAGGCGCGACGAACTGTTTCGCGCGGCGGGTACGACGATTGTCAATCTGGTGCGGAAGAACATCCGCCCCCGCGATATTCTGACGCGCGAGGCGTTTGAAAATGCCTTCGCCCTGGACATGGCCATGGGTGGTTCAACCAACACCGTGCTGCACACGCTGGCCGTGGCGATTGAAGCGGGCTGTCCGTTTGAGCTGAAGCACTTAAATGAGGTCGCCGCCCGGGTCCCGCACGTATGCAAAGTCGCTCCGGCCGGCGTGCACCACATGCAGGATCTGGATCGAGCCGGCGGCATCTCCGCCATTCTTAAAACGATCAATCAGAAACCGGGTGTGCTCAACACCGCGTGCCTGACCGTCACCGGCCGGACCCTCGGCGAAAATATCGCCGGCGCCAGCGTCCGGGATCCTGACGTGATCCGCCCGCTGGAGAAAGCCTATTCGCAACAGGGCGGCTTGGCGATACTGTTCGGCTCGCTGGCTCCGGCCGGGGCCGTGGTCAAGACGGGCGGCGTGGCGGCCCCCATGATGAAGTTCCGCGGCCCCGCCAACATTTTTGAATCGGAAGAGGCCGCCGCGGCTGGCATTCTTGAGGGGCGAGTGAAAGCCGGCGATGTGGTGGTGATCCGGTACGAGGGACCCCAGGGCGGCCCGGGCATGCAGGAAATGCTCGCCCCGACCGCCAATCTGATGGGCCGCGGCCTGGGCGAATCCGTAGCGCTGATTACGGATGGTCGATTTTCCGGCGGAACCCGTGGGGCGTGCATTGGCCACATCTCGCCGGAGGCCGCCGCCGGTGGGCCAATTGCCTTGGTTCGCGCGGGCGACATCATTGAAGTGGACATTCCCAACCGTCGGCTCAATGTGCGGGTGGCGCCGGAAGAACTGCAACGCCGTAAAGCGGCTTGGGTTAAGCCGGCGCCAAAGATCCAAGGCGGTTATCTGGCGCGGTATGCCAGCCTGGTGACCAGCGCTGACACGGGAGCCGTGCTGAAGAAGCCCTGGGCCTAAGAAAGGCGCAAACTACTGATTATATCAGCCGGCACATTTATGTGCCGGGGACCCGTAGCCCCGGGACGACTGGAACAACCTTCGAACCGCGAGGTTCAGAATGGAAAGAAGGAACCACATGAAAGTAAGTATTATCGGCGGTGGGGGGCGGGTAGGCTCCAACGCGGCGTTTGCGCTGCAATGTGCCGGACTGGTCCGGGAAATCGCGTTAATCGACGCCAATGCCGACCTGGCGGCCGGGGAAGCACTGGATCTGCTGCATGGCGCCGCCTTGGCCGGGGATCAGCATATTCACGCCTCGGATCTTGCCGGTGCGGCCGATTCAGACCTGATTTGCATTACCGCCGGTCTGCGCCGCAAGCCGGATGAATCGCGCCTGGACCTGATCAACCGCAATGTTTCGTTGTATAAAAGCGTGCTCGATTCGCTTAAGACCATGCGGCTGAAAACGTCCTGCATCTTCCTGGTGGTATCGAACCCCGTGGACGTGCTGACGCGCCTGAATATTGAATATCTCGGCTGGCCGGCCAAACAGGTGCTCGGTTTGGGCACGCTGTTGGACAGCACGCGTTTTCGCTCCCTGATTGCGCAAGCGGGCGGTCTGCCGCCTACGCAAATTAACGCCCTGATTCTGGGGGAGCACGGCGACACCATGACGCCCATTTGGAGCACGGCCACAGCCGCCGGAGTGCCGCTGATGAAGCTGCTTTCCCCGGCGCAGCAGGCGGAAATATTCAAGCAGACGCAGGCCGCCGGCGCGGAAGTCATTCGGCGCAAGGGTGGAGCCGGCTATGCGGTGGGGCTGAGCATCGCGGAAGTAATTCACAGCGTCACCCTGAACCGTCAGCGCATTCTCCCGGTGAGCAGCCAGATGAACGGTCCCTATGGCCTGAAGAAAGTTTGCTTGAGCGTACCGACGGTGGTGGGGCGTGGCGGGGTGGAAGCCGTCCTGGCCCCGGAATTGTGGCCGAAGGAAATCGCGGGGATCCAGGCCTCGGCCCGGGCGCTCGAGGAAACGTGGGGCAAGATCAGCGGCAAATAATCCGATGAAAGTGCTTCTGACTGGCGCCGCAGGTCGGCTGGGCCGGCATTGTCTTGCGGAACTGAACCAAGCGGGATGGGACGTCCGCGCGACGGATTGTCGCGCGGTGGAAGGGCAGGTTCCCCCAATCCAGGTTGTCGATTTGCTCGACGCCGCCGCGGTGGCGGAGCTCGGTGCGGAGTGCGACGCAGTCGTGCATCTGGGCAATCATCCCGGCCCGCATCGTGTCGCGCCGGAGCGGATCTTCAACGAAAACCTCGCCATGAACATGAACGTCTTCCAAGCCGCGTTGGATCACGGCGTACGCAAGCTTATTTTCGCCAGTTCCATTCAGGTCAACGCCAGCGAGCCGGTGGAGAGCGTTTTCGCCCGGTGCGGGTCCGGGCCGGCGTATCTGCCCCTGGATGGTGACTTGCCCGCACAGCCCACCAACGCCTACGCCCTGAGTAAATGGATGGGTGAGGTGATGTTGCGCGATTATTTTGCTGCCGCGGGCATGGACGCGGTAGCGCTGCGCTTTCCCGCTCTGCTGGATTCAGAAATGACCGTCCCCTACCTGGCGCGCCAGGCCGGAACCCGGCAACTCGTGGTGCCGGCGCCCGCCCACCGGATTGCGCAGGGTTTCACCGTTTTGCTCTATGCGGACGCCGCCCGGCTGATTCAAGCCCTCCTGGAGTCCCCGCTGCCGGGCTATCGCGTCTATCTGCCCGCCGTAAGCGTGCCGCCGCCCGGGTCTTTGCCGGAATTGCTGGCCCGTTACTATCCCGACGTTCCCTTGCGCCGGCCTTTGGCGGCGCGGACCGACCTGTGTGATTGCTCCCGTCTGCAACGGGAAACCGGCTGGCGGCCGTCGGCCACGCTGGATCTTGCCGCGCTCGGCCCGATCGTTGGCGGTGGTTAAATGTGGAAACCCTGGCGAGAGACCTGTTATGCCGATCATCCGGGATATACGTGTAATCGCAACCGCTCCCGCCGGTGCTAATCTCACGGTGGTGCGGGTGGAAACCGACGAGCCGCAGCTTTATGGCCTTGGCTGCGCTACCTTTACGCAGCGCCACCTGGCGGTTCAGACCGCGGTGCTGGCCTACCTCCGCCCCCTGCTGCTGGGACGGCCGGCAGACCGCGTGGAAGAGCTTTGGCAATTGATGATGAACAACGGTTATTGGCGCAACGGGCCGGTGCTCAACAACGCCATCGCCGGTGTGGACATCGCGTTATGGGATATCAAGGCCAAACAGGCGGGGATGCCCCTCTATCAGTTGCTGGGCGGTCAATGCCGCGCCGGCGCTGCGATCTACCGCCATGCCGACGGGCGTGACTTAACGGAGATTGAAGACAACGTACGCCAGTTTCTCGCCCAGGGCGTGCATTATGTGCGGATACAACACGGCGGTTACGGCGGCGTCGAAAGCGCCGGGCGATCCCGGTGTCCAGACGGTGCGCTGCCCGGACGCTATTATGATCCCCGCGCCTATACGCGCCGTGCCCTGGCCGCCCTTGAGCACGTCCGCACCACGCTGGGCGAGGAGCTGGAGTTGCTGCACGATGTGCATGAGCGGCTCGCCCCCGCCGCCGCGGTGGAGTTCGCCCGCGACTGCCAGGCGCTGCGGCTGTTTTTCCTGGAAGATCCGCTGGCCCCGGAAGATCTCGCCTGGTTGGATAATATCCGCCGCGTTTGCACCACGCCCTTGGCCATGGGTGAACTGTTTAATCATCCCCGCGAATGGACGCCGCTGATTACCGGCCGACAGATTGATTTCATGCGTATGCACCTCACGCAGATGGGCGGTTTGACGCCGGCCCGCAAAGTCGCCGCACTCGGTGAATTACACGGGGTTCGCACCGCCTGGCATGGCCCCGGCGATGTCTCCCCCGTTGGCCACGCCTTGAATGTCCATCTCGACGTGGCCGCGCCCAACTTTGGTATTCAGGAATTCAGCGGATTCAGCGACGCCTTGCAAAATGTTTTTCCCGGCTGCCCCGAGTTGCGCGGCGGTTATCTATATCCCAACGACCGCCCCGGCTTGGGCGTCGATATTGACGAAACTCTGGCCGCCAAGTTCCCGTGCCGCGATCCGGTGGTCGAATGGACCCAAGCCCGCCTGCCTGACGGCAGTTTGCATCGCCCTTGAACCGCCTCTCCCCGCGGGCCAAAATCTTCGCGTCGCGCGAAGAAACACGCGGATCGTAACACCGAGGGCAACGGAGGAACATATTTGACAGCCGCGTGGATCGCAATCCCGCGGCCGTCGTGGCTGCGCCCGTTCCACGGCTGCGGGGGATTTTATGGATTTCTTAAGTGTGACCGACTGTTTAAAGCGGAATATTTTGGATCTCTTTATTTCTCCGTGATCACTGGGTGCTCTGGGGCTCGGTGATGAAAAATCCGGGTGAGTCCCCCGTGGCGACCCCATGTGAACCGCGCACGCGCCCGGGCAGCGCCGCTGAAAATGTCACGCCTGCGTCGCGAGACCGCCGCTGAAGTCCGAATACCGCCAGTACCGATCATCTCTTATTATACTCATCCATGGCCTGGCTTCTGGACATTTTGTACCTGCTTGGGCTGCTGTTCGCAGCGCCGGTTCTGGCGATCAAGAGCTTGCGCACTGGCAAATATCGGCGGGATTGGTCGGGGCGTCTGGGGTGGGTGCGCCCGGCGATTCACCAAGCGCTGGCCGCCGGTTCGTCCCCCCCGG
>JAKCCC010000132.1 GCA_021838985.1 Planctomycetota bacterium | reverse complement strand
AAAGCGGCGGTGCTTACCTTCCATGTAAATATTCCGCGCGAGCCGATGCAACGCACCTATCCGCTTCATGCGGTGATCCGACTAAGCGACGGCCGGAAACTTTATACCGCCGCAACGGTTCGGGTGATGAAACGCTGTTATCTCCACGTGGCTCACCCCATTTTGAGCCTAAGCGCTACAGGTCAGGCAACGGCAACCCTCGTTAATAATCTGTCGGTTCCCGTGCGTATTCGAGTTCGCGTAGCGGCGCCCGTCGGTATGGTAGTGACCCCATCATCCTTTGAGATTCATCTTGGCCCGGCCGGCTCCCAGCGGCAGCCGGTGATGTTGAAAACCTCGCTGGGAACTCCCGCAGTGGCGACCACAAAGTTAATGAATCCCCGGAAGCGTCAGATGCTGCGTATTCAGATGAAAAAAATACCGCTTTCCGGCGCCATCACCCTGCATTACCTCGTCCAGGCAGTCGGCGGCCAGCACACTTGGCGGAAGATTTATTGCTGGACGCCTGCGGTCAAGTTGCTGGGCCTGGCTAAAGCCGCGTGGAAAACCAAGCTGTTCCCGTCCATCTTCCGGGGCCAGGGCCATTGGGGCGTGATGGGAATTGGGGGCCGCGATTCGCTTCCCCTGCCGTACATAACCCCGGTGGTCAGCGATGCGAATTGGCCAACGATGAAGGTGGGCCAGGCGGTAACACTGCCGAAAGATACATTATCTTCGGTTCCTTACAACAAGAGAGCCGGCTACGGCATATTCCGCACCTGGATCAACGTGCCGCGATCCTGGATGAAATACAGGCGCCTCAAGCTCCATGGAGTGGACGGGGCGCCGGTGGCGTGGTTCAGCCATTGCAACTACATCTTCATCAATGGCCGCCCGGCGGGCATGTTGGGCAACAACGGGAGCATCGAAATTGCGCCTTATCTTTATTACGGCGGGAAGAATCTGATTGCGATCGCGCAATACACGCCGACCGGAATTCCGCGGCTGTCCATTGTGGCCGGTCCGGTTCCACCGGCCAAGGAGCGGGCGTTTAAAATTCAAAATGGTGAATAGGCCAGGGGCGATAGCCCACGAACCGCGCAAGAATGCCGCCGCCTCGCGCCCCCGAAGCGCCGGCAGTAATGCCATCAGACCGCGACCTCGACCTGCTGCGTTTCCACGGTCAGCGGCAACGCCGCATTCAGTCCGGATTTCCAGACAGGCTGCGATGGCTTCGCGGACTTTCGCTAGGCCCAATATTTCACCACAGCGGACGCAGAGGCCCCAGCGCGGGTCGCCGTGGCGACTAAACTCCGCCGACAACCAAAAGAACCACGGATTTCACCGATTTCACGGATTTTATCCGTGTCATCGGTGCAATCCCCGCCGCGGCGGGTAAACGGTGGTTTCTCGGTGGTTTCGCCCTGGACGAAACGACAAGCGAATTGGACGGAAAGCTATAGACACGTGGCGGGGAAGGCGTAGACTTACCAGGCGTGGATCTGAAGCAGCTTTTTACCATCAGCTTGGCGGTGCTGCTTGTGGCCAGCGTCATCACGCAGGTGAACTTGCCAGCGCATCGCGGCAAACATCCGGTGTTGTACTGGGCCACCGATGATGACCCGGCGCGGGCGGCGCAGGTGGCGAATTTTGAAAAGTGGCTGCGCCGCCACCGCTATCCGAGGTTCAAACTCAGCCTGGATTTCGCCAACGCCGATCTGACCAAAGACATCATCCTGGGGGTTTCCGGCGATGGCGATGATTTGATGGACATGTACGGCTTCGGCCAGATGAATTTCATGCGCCAGTGCGGTTTGCTATACAACGTGGCCCCAGCCGCGAAGCGGATGGGCTTTGATGCCGCCCATACCTGGCCGGCTCTCGAAAGCGACCTGATTTCCCATGGCCAGCAGTACCTGTTTCCCCGCGCCGTGGACACCTTGCTGTATTGGGTAAACCAGGCCACCTTCGCCAAATACCACCAGCCGCCGCCGCCGCAGACGTGGACTTTCGCCGAATTCCAGCGGAGCGGTGAAGCGTTGGTGCGGGCGGCGAACCCGCCGGGAAAGCGGCAGAGAGTGTTTTTCGCCGACCAGGTGAATACCCGGTACCTGCGGCGAAGTTTGGGGTTATCCACGTTCAATGAAACGCTTACCCGGTGCATCTTGAACGACCCGCGTTACATCCACGTGCTGCACCTGATGTACCGCTGGACTTTCGAGGATCATCTGCTACCGACGCCTGCCCAAGCGGCCTCCGTGGCCGCGCAGGCGGGTTTCCTCAACCCGTTGCAGATGCTTTTTAATTCCGGCAACGTGGCCATGATCTATTCCGGACGCTTCGCGCTGGTTCAATTGCGCCGGTTCTATAGGACTTCCGGCCTGATTCCGCTGGCCGTGAGTGATCCGCCTTATGGGAAGTTTCCCAACAGTGTGATGATTATGGCCGGGCCGGCCGTGTATATCGGCTCGGGGCACAAAAAACTGGCGGAATATTTTTTGGCGTATCTGGCCGGCCGCGCCCACAATATGCAGATTGTCAGGGATTGCGACGCCATGCCGGCGAATCCGGTCTATGCGCATACGCGCGCCTTCCTCAAACCGCCACAATATCCCAACGAATGGGGCTGCGGCGAGGCCTTCGCGCGGGCGGCCCGGAGGATTGCCATTCCCAAGGCGTATAGCCCATTTGTTTTGTCCGCGACGGTGACGCATATCGTAAAAAATCAGGTTGAAGCCGGTTTCATGGCCGGTATTTACACCGCCCGCCAGGCGGCCCGGTTGGCCGCGGATCGCGTCAACCAGGCCATGGCCGAGAGCATTCGCCAAAGCCAACGCCTGCAGCGCCTATACCAGAGGCTGGTGCATCGGCAAGAAATAATTGACCAGCTGCGCGGAGAGGGGCGAAAAGTTCCATTACGGTTGATTGGGAACCCTTTTTATCAACGCTATTACGTGGCGGAAGGTTGGGCGACGCCGCGCCGTGGAGCCCCGGTGACCCGATGACCCAGCGCGGCGAAGCCGCAACCAAACACATAGCCCCCGCGTCGAAGAGTCGCCTTTGGTGACCTGTGCCGGGGGTAGCGGTCCGCCGCTGAACATGCTGTCCTGATGACGAACAAAAATCCTCGCATGACGCAAAGATTTTGAAGGATTGTGATACGAATGGGAGCGGACACGCGGTTGGCAGGGGAATGCCCAGATGCGGAAATACGGCGACACGGTGACGCAGGGATGCGCAATGTTAGCCGGCACACTCCGTGTGCCGGTGTGCCTGCGGCCGATGCGGACAGGTACGGATGCCCGACTTCCAGACGCAGTATCACGGAGAATAGGGAACGCGGTGTCGCGTCGCCACGAGAAAAGATAGGAGAAACTTGATGCCAAAAAATAAGGACAACCTGGAAGCCGGCGTTGTCGCCAGTCGCCTGCGGCGGAATGAGTATCTATCGCCCCGGCTCGGTCCGCCGTGGAAGGTGATCGGCATCCAATTGGACTTAGCGCGGCACATGGAAACGGTCGAATATATCAACCAATACGCGGAGTTTGCCGCCGCGCAGGGGTTCAATACCCTGGTGCTTTACCTGGAAGGACGGATTCAGACTAAATCCTTTCCGTTTCGGCCGCGGGCCGAATCGTATTCTCTGGAAGAAATGCAGCGCGTGGTGAGCCATACCCGCGGACTGGGAATGGATGTGGTTCCAGTGGTACCGGCGTTGGGGCATTCCGACCAGTTTGTGGGTTGCCGCCAGCTTCGCCATCTGGCGGAAGAGCGCGACGGGCGCGGATGCCAGATTTGGTCGACGGGCAAACCGCCGCCTTCCACCTTCTGCCCTTCCCTGGAGGAAACGTACCAGTTTCTGGAGCGCTATTACGCGGAGCTGGCCGAAGTATTCCGGGGGCCGTGGTGGCACGTCGGGCTGGATGAATCCTGGAATTTGGGCTTCTGCCGGCTGTGCCGAAAGCGCTGGCAGGCGACGGGATTGGGTTCGATTTTTACGCAGCACCTGCGGCGGCTGCATAAAATCGTCACCCAACTCGGCAAACGGATGTGGTTTTGGGACGACATGCTGCTGGAGATGTTTCCGGAGGAGTTGCCGAATCTTCCGCGGGATGGGGTGCCCTGCCACTGGCAATATGACCACATTGTCGAGCCGGAGGGCATCCGGGCCAATGTTGTCAATCGCCGGCGGCGGAACTGGTTGCAAATCTACGCACAGCATGGGCTGGATGTTGTGATCTGCCCTGGTGGGCCGTATCCGCTGCAAAACGTGGAAACGTTTACGGATTATGCGCGGCGTCATCGTGTGCTGGGAGGGATGCTCACCCAATGGGAAGGCACGCCGCGGCAGCAGCCGGCCAATCGGGTGGTTGTGGCGTTCACGGCACGGTTGTGGCAGCGCGCTGCTTTTGATCCGGCAGCTGCTTGGGATGACGCCTTGAGCGCCGTGCTGGCCCCTGCCTCCGCCGCGCTGCGGCAGGCCGCGGGAGAAGTAATGCGGTTGGGATCGGTTCGCCCCGGCGTCAATCGCGCGGCTATCCGGGAGGTGGGGCAACCGTATTTCAACGGCCTGCCGGTGCGCGAGGAACGCTTGGAACATGCCGCGCTGCGGATGGCGCTGGGCGACCTGCGGCGCCAGCGGCGCCTGGAGCCGCCCCCACGGGCCCAGAAAGCGTTTTGGGATCACCTGGAATGGTCAGCACGGATGCTGCTGTGGGGATGGCAGCTGCGCCAATTTGTTCCGCTGGTTTATGATCCCACGCGGCCCGCCGCGGATCGGGAAACCATCCAGCGGCAAGCCGCGACCTTGCGGGACGAATTAAGCGGGTTGCTCGCATGCCTGGAGAAAAATGTCCAGGCCTGGGGCTATGCGGGCCACCCAAGCGACCAGGAAGACCTCGCGGCCTGGCGGGCGCTGGGCGAACATTTTCGACCGCTCTGGGAGCGTGTGCGGCGTAGGCCGTCGCCCCGGGACTGGCTGCTGATTCTCCGCCTGTTTCTGCAAGATTTTTATGGCGGGCCGGTGTTGAAAGTTTCCCTGACGTTCGGCGCCGCGCGAAAGACGATACTGGAAGGAAGCTATAAACCGATGGGCATCGTGCGCGGCCGGATGGGCGGTCATTATGATCTGTTCGTGCCGTTTGTGTCGGCTGGCGCGCCGGATGGAGTGATTCTGGAAGGCTCCGGCTATGGCGGGCAAGGCATCGGTTTCGTGGAGGTAAAGAATTCCTCGCTGGCTCTGCTGCCCGTTGCGGTTCGGGCGGTGCGCGGACCGGTTTTAAATGCGCAAGCGGTTTTACAGGATGATTCCTCGTGGGCGTATCTGGGTTGCCCCGACATCGCCGCCGCCATGCGCCATCCAGAGCTGGCGGCCCAAAAAGGTTTGCTGCGGATAAGCCTGAAAAGGAGCGACCCCATGAAAATATGATATGGTTACATGAATTTGGTGGCGTCGGCTCGGCCTTGACGGCCGGCGGAGGAACGCATAAGAAGGAAAATATTCCCGCTGCGGCGACTTGGATGGATAGAAGGAGTTCATGATGAGTACCCCCACGGATATGTTGGTGAAATTGTACAATCTGCCGGATGACTGGAATTTCGTCGCCGAGCAGGAAAAACTGGGCATTATTATTCGCAAGCCCATCGGCGTGGAAAAACGCGTGCTGGTGGAGTGGGTGACAAAAGTTTTCAGCCCCACCTGGGGCAGCGCCATGGATATGGCCCTGGGGAACCGGCCGGTCAGTTGTTTTGTGGCGGTGAAAGAGGGCGCCCCGGTGGGCTTCTCCTGTTACGACGCCGGCGATCTGGGTTATTTGGGGCCCATAGGGGTGGCCGAGTCCGAACGCGGCAAGGGCACCGGCACGGCGCTGCTCCGGGCCGGGCTGCTCGATATGAAACTGAAAGGCTACGGCTACGCGATTATCGGCATGGTGGGGCCGGCCGAGTTTTATAAGAAGACCGTCGGCGCGGTGGAGATTCCGGATTCCTTTCCGGGAATCTTCAAGACTCGCATCAAACGCGATTTTACGCCTTGACCCACGACGCGGCATGGCCGCAACGAAAACCACGGGCTACACGGATGGGCGCGGATCTTATGGCCACAGGGACGCCAAAGCGCGGTGTAATTCCTTGGCTAAAATAATCCCGCGAGCCTTCGGAATTGACGGTTAGTCG
>JAKCCC010000131.1 GCA_021838985.1 Planctomycetota bacterium | reverse complement strand
CGAGGTTCTGCCAGACAGGTTACTGAACGCGGCTGTGGCCGCCGCGGACGTCGTGGCAGTGCTGTACCAAAATCATTTCGGCGGCTCTAACATCGCCCTGCGCGCCGCATTCTATGGCCGGCCTGTGCTGGCGACGAATTTCGCGTGGGCGGCGCGCGTGGTTCCACTGTTTCGGTTGGGTTGGCTGGTGGATTCGGCGGAGCCGGAGGTGGTCGGGCCGGCGCTGGCGGCGGCGCTGCAATCTGCGGAAGCGTTTTCGCCTTCACCGGCGTGCAGGATTTTGGCCAGTTTTGTGTCCGTGGAAAACTTTCAGGCCTGTTGGACCGCACGATTGGCCCGGCGGCTCGGCTGTCCCGCCGCCCGGCAGATTACTTGGAATGAAGTGCTGATCAGCGCGGGCCAAAATGCTGGCAAGGCCCCGGCGCCCCTGTAAAATAGCATCATCCCAACAGGCTGCTTTATGGGCAAATCTCCACTGGTCAGCATTATTATCCCCGCGTACAACGCGGAAAGGTTCCTATGCGCCACCCTGGAAAGCGTTCGGGCTCAGTCGCTGACTGATTGGGAATGTGTGGTTGTTAACGATGGATCCACCGATGCCACCGCAAGAATAGCCGGGAGGTTCGTGGCCTGCGATACCCGCATCCACACCTGGTCCCAGGCCAATGGCGGTGTGGCCAGCGCCCGCAACCTGGGGTTGAGCAAAATTGATCCGGGCAGCTGCTACGTGGCGTTCTTGGACTCCGACGACGTTTATAGGCCTGGGGCGCTCGAAACGCTTCGTAGAGCAGTGGAGAGCGAGCCGGGCTGCGTCGGCGCCCATGGACTTCCGGATACCATCGATGCAAACGGGCGCCCCTATGAAACGGGTAAACTGACCGCCCGGTTCCGGCGCCGACTGGGATGTTGCAAGGGAAAACTCGTTGAATTGGCCGCAAGCGCCCCCACCGATATGGCAACCCTGTACGTCATGACATTCGGCGTAGGGCCGCCGGGGGTATTTTTATTGCGGCGGACGGTCGCCGAGCGCGTGGGGTTATTCGATCCGGCGACCGTCCCTTCCGAAGACAGCGACTACTGGATCCGTGCCGCGCGGCACGGTTCCTTCAAGTTTGTTGATGAGGTGGTTCTTTATTACCGGCGCCACGATGCCAATGCCACCAATAATGGACGGCGTATTGACCGGCAACGCCGGGCTTTAACGCACAGCGCGTATTTCTCGCCGGAAAACACCCGCCAGCAACGCCGGCTATTAACCGCTTGCTATCGAGCGCTGCAACGGGAGGCCTTAAATAACAAGGCGAAGCGCTGGCGCCAGGCTATCCAAGCTGGCCGGCCGTTGGAGGCCCTTCGGCTGGCGCCCCATGTCGCGGGCCGGGTTCTTAAGTTCATTCGCGGTTTTCCGACCCGGAAGGGTTGAGGCCACGGGGGATTCTTTGCGCCGACAATTCACCCACCAACTATCCAAGATTGTACACTGGGAAGCGCGTGGGCGGAACCGGCGGCGGCCGACGCGCTGCGATACCGTATTGATCGTGCGCCTCGACGCCATCGGCGATTTCATTCTTTTCCGGCCGAGCTTACGCTATTTTAGAAACCTGTTTCCGGGCCAACGACTGGTGCTGTTGACGGCCGGCGTCAATGCGGACCTTCTGGCCAATGAGGCGCTGGTGGACAGGGTGATCACGGTGCAACGCGGCCGATTCCTTGCGAATCCGTTTTATCAGCGCACCATTTTGGCGGAATTGGGGCGGATTCGGCCGGCTGTCACCATCTATCCGGCCTATACGCGGGAGGGTTTCGTCGACCGACTGGTCTACGCCAGCGGCGCCCGGGAGCGCCTTGCTTTTCGGGATGTGCGGACCGGTTCCCGCCGGGTGGTCAGACGCAACGCCATGTATACACGGCTCATTGAGCCGGATCCCGTGATCCGCCACGAGGTTGAGCGGAACAGGGAATTTCTAGAGAAGCTCGGCGCCAAGATCACGGATTATGAGCTGGCGTTGACGCCCTCCGGGCAGGATCGTCAATTGGCGCGTGACGCTCTTCGGCCCTTGGATTCCCATGGCGGCCTGGTGGTGCTGGCGCCCGGAGCGAGTGCGGCCAGAAAGCGCTGGCCGCCGGAATATTTCATTGAAGTTGCCCGGCAGCTTCGGGCCGCTCATCCCGTCGCCATTGCGCTGGTAGGAAGCGGCCCTGAAAAAGCCATCGGCGGAACCATCGCCGCCGCAATCGGAGGTCGCTGCGTCAATCTGATCGGCGCCACCACGCTCCTGCAAGCCTACAGCGTGATGGAGCAGGCTGTGCTATATGTGGGCAATGACACGGGGCCGAAACATCTGGCCGCCGCCGCCAAAGTGCCGGTGCTGGAGATCGGCATACATTTGCGTGGTGCGGACGATAATCTGGGTGATTCGCCGTTACGTTTCAGCGCCTGGGGCGTGCCAACGCGGGTGTTTGGGGCGGAGCCGCTGGCGCCTTGCCAGGGGGAATGCCGCGCGACGGAGGCGCATTGCATCACGAATATCAAGCCGGATGCGGTAGCGGCTGCCGCGCTGGAAATGCTGGCAACTAAGCTGTGATCGGGCGGGGTTTGGCCAAGAGCGATAAATCTTCGGTCAAGAGATGAAAATAAGAAAAAACATTCAGGCGGGTTCGGATAAGTTCCTTCTGGGCCAGCAGGGCCGGCCGGCGTTTTTCATATTCCTGGCGCCAATTGTACCAATCCACACGTTGAAGGTCCGCGGCGTTGATGTACGAATTGTCACGGGCGTACAGCGCGATATTCGGCGCGCCGTCATAAATCGGCACCGCCTGGCATATCACCGCATCGGTGAATTTTTCGGTGATGTAATCTTCCGCCACGGCCCGTTCGAGGGCCAGATAAAAACAATAGCTTTCGAGGCCCAGGTATTTATCATTGCCGAATGCCGATTCTGCTCTTTTCCAGTGGTAGCCTCCGAGCGGCCGGTCGGAGAGTTTACCGTAAATATCCACGTCCCCGATACGTTCGGCAAGCTCGTGGATCATTTTAGCCCGCCAGGCGTATTGGCCGTTATCCACGACCGAGCATTTGCGCGTCTTGGGTTCGTTCCGCGGCGGACACCAGCAGCAGAGTGTCGGGGCATAACGGGTATAAGCTGGATCATCGTCCGGAAGCGGATTTTGCACGAAACTGACGCAATCGGGAAGCCACGGGTGGCGGGTTTCTTTTTCACCGCCCAACAGGAACTTCCGGCCCGGAAAATGGGCGAAAACGCTGCGGACTGTTTCGTCGTTTAAATGGACGCCGATGGTGAAATCCGCGGGGCCCCTGGCCTCCAGCAGCTGATGCTGCGGCCAAACCCATGGCAGCAGGGCTCGCATTAAAAATTGTTGGTCGCGGCGGGATGGAAAAATCCACCGCAGTCGCTTGGCGCCAAGGCGCAGGGTAAGGCTGTTATCCAGCAATTGCGCCGGGGTCAGGATTTGTACTTGGGGGCGTCGGTCAGGATGGAACGCATAGCGTAATTGACGCATGACCAAATTCAGACGCGGAAATGCGGCGCGAAAAGTGGGTGACAATTGGGCCGACGACGGGGGTGACGTGGTCCAATCCCGGCCCCGGTAGCGGCCGTGACCCGCGGGTTCCAATTCCACGGTCCGTCGCCCATCACGATGGCGGAAAATCAATTTTCCATCGGCGATCTCCCAGCTGTGTTCGTATATGGAAGGAGCGCCTTCGAGCCGATGATCCGGCCTTAACGTGATGCCCCGGGCGATCCGCCCCGCGGCGTGATAATTGAATCGTTTGCCGGCGACGGCGGCATCGCGCAGGTTGCGGTGTGCGGGTGGTGCCATTCAGAGCCTCGGTCTTGGAAATGGCAGATTGCAGCCCCATCGGTGATATCACCCCCGGCAAGGTCTCCAAAGGCGACGCCTCGATCCGCCGAAGGTCGCCGTGGGCGACTAAACTATTCCGCCTCCGTGCGGACCGGGGGCTATCCACGCAATGGCAGTCCCATTTGCATCTTCGCAACTGTCTGTAGCACGGGACTGGACGACTGCCTGATTTTAATCCCAACCCCGATGTTTTCCAACGCGGCTGAGCCGCAAACAACGACGATGTGCAGATTTCCCAGGGCGGCCCGGTCAACGGGGCGACTAAACTTGGCCGCAACCAAAAGAAACACGGATCACACGGATCTACTGCTTTGTCACCGCTTAACTTTCGGGTGTTGCGTCCGTAAGCTATTCACCGGGTCGCCGCCGAGGAGCTTTAAGGCGACTCGACAAAACCTGCCTGCCTGCCGGCGGGGCCTCGCCCGCCCGCTGGTCGCCGAGGAGGGCGATTCGACAAAGTCCTGGTCGCCATGGGCGAGGCGAGCGGGGCGAGCTGAAGCCACGGTGCTTTTTGCAGATACCGCTGGGGGGAAGCTAAAACCGCGCCGCGCCAGGCGCCAGCGCTTCAGGGTTGGGTGTGTCGGGCATCGACAGTTGGGCCTTGCCTTTCTTCTGTTCTATGGAATAATTGCAGGGTATGGTTCCACGGCTGGCACAGACCAAGATAGAAAACCTATTGGCCGCTTTCCCGGCGGTCGCCCTGCTTGGTCCTCGGCAGACCGGCAAGACTACGCTTGCACGGGCCATCGCGCAACTGCGGCCCGGCAAGTGCATGTACGTTGACCTTGAGCTGCCTTCGGATCGGGCGAAATTAGCCGATCCGGAACTTTATCTGGAACAACACGCGGACAAACTCGTCATTCTTGATGAAATTCATCGTCTGCCTGGTATTTTTCAGACGCTGCGGGCGCTGATTGATCGCCGTCGCAGCAGCGGTTCCAAGGGCGGCCACTTCTTGCTCTTGGGTTCCGCTTCCATGACATTACTCCAACAGTCGGCTGAAACGCTGGCCGGTCGAATCGCTTACTTTTATTTGACACCGTTCACCGTCGATGAAACCGCCGCCGGCAATCCGGCGGCAGCGGATGTGCTTTGGGACCGGGGCGGATTTCCAGAGAGCTTCCTCGCCCGGGACGATCGGGAGAGCTTTCAGTGGCGAACCCAATTTATTCAAACCTACCTGGAACGTGACGTTCCAGCCCTCGGTCCACGGATTCCCGCACAAACCCTATACCGCTTCTGGCAAATGCTTGCTCATAACCAGGGCCAGTTGCTCAACGCCGCCCAGTTGGCGCAGGGACTGGGAATCAGCGGCCAAACGGTCATGCGCTATCTGGACATCATGGTCGATCTTCTGCTGGTTCGGCGGCTGGAGCCGTATTTGGCGAATTTCAAAAAGAGGTTGATTCGGTCTCCCAAAACCTACGTGCGCGACAGCGGCCTGACTCACGCTCTGTTGGGAATCCACAACAAAGAAGAGTTGCTCGGCCACCCTGTTGCGGGCTGGAGCTGGGAAGGATTGGTCATCGAAAATATTCTGACGGCTGTGCCGCCGTCAATACAGACGTCGTTTTATCGGACGGCTGCCGGAGCGGAAATCGATCTTATCCTTAGGTTTGCCTTAGAGGAGCTTTGGGCCATCGAGATTAAGCGGTCCGTGGGCAACCCAGCGCCGTCGCGCGGGTTTCATCTCGGCGCCGCCGATTTGGGAGCCAAACGCAAGATCGTGGTGTATCCCGGCCAGGAACATTATCAGTTAGGCGAGCAAACCGAGGTTATGCCCTTAGTACAATTGCTTCACAACGTGCGGCGCGTGGCCGGGAGCTGATCGAGAGATGTCGCCGTCAGACAGGGTTGCTGTTTCCGTCCTGATCCCCACTCACAATCGTGCGGATCGACTGCACCAAACGCTACAGAGCTTGGCCGCATTAATCGTACCACCGGAGCACCGGATTGAGATTGTGGTGATTGCCAACGCCTGCACGGATTCGACCCCGCAAATTTGTAAGGCGATAGCGGCCACGCTGCCGTTTGTGCTGCGGTGTGTGGATGAACCAGAAGCAGGCGCCGCCCACGCCCGCAATCGCGCCATCACCGAGGCGCAAGGTGAAATTCTCGCTTTTCTGGATGATGACGTCACCGTGGATAAAGAGTGGTTAACCGGTCTGCTGGAAGTGTTTGACCATTACCCGGCGGATGTTGTGGTGGGGCGGGTGACGCTGTGCTGGGAAGCGGTCGCGAAACCCGCTTGGTTGACGCATCGTTCCGCCCATCTGTTAAGCTGC
>JAKCCC010000130.1 GCA_021838985.1 Planctomycetota bacterium | reverse complement strand
TCGGGAGTGGTCGTAGTGGTGGTCATCCGGCCAGGGAATAAAGACCAGGGTCGGATTGATTCTCTGGATGACGCCGGCGATGTCTGAGACCACGCGGGGGTCGGTCTGGTGGAGCAGGTTGTGCTGATAATTCAGGAATATCTTCTCCGCACCCAGAAGGAGGGCCGCCGTCACCGCCTGGCGATGGAACTCGTCCGCGCGCTCCTTGCTGGCGAAAGCGGGCAGGGCCGACACATCGCCGATGGTGTTGAGGAACACAACCCGCCAGCCCTCCCGGGCCAGACGGCAACTAACGCCGCCAAGACCGGCTTCGCAATCGTCCAAATGGGCGCCGATCATCAGCGCGCTGGGCTGGCCATCCGGCATCGGTGAAACTCCTTTGAGTGCGGGCATGCGGCGAGTCTTATCGCCGGGCTTCCTCTTCACTCGGCGGACGCAACTGGGCCTGCGGATAAGGCTCGGCCAACTCCACCTCCGGCCGGGGTTCTCCGATCTCGACCATGCGGCGCAGAAGGCGGTCGCGCATCACCTGGCGCACCTTTTGGTGCGACTCCTTGTTGATCAGATTGGTCAGCTCACAGGGGTCATGCTGGAGATCGTAGAGGTAGGTCTCCCGATACCGGCGGGCCGAAGGGTAGTCCCACCATTTCTCATCAAGAGCCGTGATCCCATACTTCCAGCGTTGCGTGCGGACCGCCCGTCCGCCCTCGGCTTCGCTGATCTGTACCAACACTTCCTCCGGCCAGGACACGGGTTGTCGCCGCACCAGCGGCATCAGCGAGCGCCCCTGCATCGTGGACGGTGCTTCCAGCCCCGCGGCATCCAACAAGGTGGGCGCAAGGTCCACCGTGCTGACCAGTTGCGGCAGCGCCCCGCCGTTTTCGAAACCGGGCCCCGCGAACAGCGTCGGCACCCGTATGGAATTTTCGTGACAGGAATTCTTATATTCCCTGTTTCGGGTTTGGAAATGACAGGCGTGGTCACTGGTAAACAGGATAATGGTTCGGCTGTCCAGGTGCAGAGATTTCAGCGCGTCCACCATGCGTCCGAACGCTTCATCCAGCCGCCGGACCATCCCCCAGTAGCCTCCCAGGTGCTGATGCGCCGAACCGGAGGTCAAAGGCACAAACGCCGGATCGCGCTGTTCAATTCCGGTGCGGCAGTGTGGTAGAGCCGCCAGATCCGGGGGCATCCACCGGGCGGTGTACAACTCACGATATCCATCCGGCGGCGGGAAATCACCGACGTGATTCTGCTGGTGTGGTTCCAGGTGGCCCAGAAAAAGAAAGAAGGGCTGCGCCTTGTGCCGTGCGATGTAACGAATCGCCGCATCCGTCAGAGCGTCCACCCGGTAGCCGGGCAATTCCACCGGACGATCGTCGTTGTCATAGACAACGGTGTGGTAGGAATCGGAAACACTTTCCAGGGAATTGGCGGCCAACCAGTACCGATAGCGGCCGCGGTATTCCATCGGTACGGCGCCGTGGCCTTTCTCGCTATCGTAGGGGCTTAAGTGCCATTTGCCGATGTAGGCCGTCTGGTAGCCGGCGGCGTTGAAGCAGTCGGCCAGGGTGATCGCTTCCGGCTTGAGGCCAAGGCCATTCCTCCACAAACCGGTGACAGTGGCATACTGCCCGGTTTGCAGACAGGATCGCGCCGGCCCGCAGACGGGCTGGCAGGTAAAACTGTTGTGGACATGGGTGAACTCGCGTGCCAGCCGGTCAAAATGCGGCGTTAGCCCCAGGGGGTTGCCATGTACGCCGGTGCTGTCATGTCGTTGTTGATCCGTGTGGAAGACAACGACGTTGGGGTGGGCAGCCATGGATTGATTGGCCCTTTCGGATTCTGGTGCAACGCCTTTCACATGCACGGCGCGTTAAGTATATCGGCGGCAGAGCCTGCCGAACCTCCTACCAGGCGAGCCCGTCCGCCGCCGTGGTGGGATTCACCGTGCGCACCGGCACCATGCAGGTGTCGAACGGCGGGGCCAAGGTCTGGGTGACTGGTATTTGGCGGGGAGTCCCTCCATTCGCCGCGAAATCCATCCCCACCTGGCTGGTGTCGGTGGTGCCATTGACCACGCCTGTGGCGGTGGTGTAGGTGAAGATATTGTCGCCGTTCTGGCCGGCATAGGGTGAGATTTCCCAAGTTACGTGATCATCGCCGAAGCCGACATTCTGGCCGTCACCGGCATGGTTGCCGGAATTGTAAATATAAGGCCCATACGTATTGGCGGTGGGCAGGACGGTAGTAAGCCGCTCATACACACCCGTATTGCCGGGCTGGCCGCCGTTGCCATCCAGGGGGGCCAGGTCGCTGATCAATGGGACCTCGGTGTTGGCGCCATTGCTGGTCCACCAGAGCCCCACCGGGCCAAGCAACGTGGTGGCGGAGCAAGCCCATGCCCAGGCACAAGAATAACTTTCGCCCTGCCCGTTGGGATTCGTTTCGCCTCCCTGGGTTATCTTGGTGGTGCTCGACATAACCCCGAAGTTGGTGTTGTAGATGGGTGGATTTACGCCGGTGTAGAACTCCTGCGATGGACCGACCGCCAACGGATCTGACGGGCAGACGAAACTTGGTGGCGTGGTGTAGCCCTGCAGCACCAGGATCCACAGGCTTCCCAGCGGGGAGTTGACAGGTGGTGACGCCGGCCCAGTGCCCCACAGGGATGTGTACCAGCTTTGTACCGCTGTGGCGGCGGTAACGGCCTTTAGCCCATTGGCGCTACCTGGCGACGCCTTCGGTGCATTCCACCAGCCATACGTCTTCGAGCTGATGGTGTAGTTAACCAGCCCCGGGTTCGCCGGGAAGGTGCCCTGGTTGGTCTGCGCGTACGTCAGCAGGGACTGGATGATCCCGCGGACGTTGGCCATGCACACCGCCCGGTTGGCCAGTTCCCGGGCCTTGGCTAATGCCGGCAATAATATAGATATCAATATAGCTATAATTGATATCACCACCAGCAGCTCAATCAGCGTAAAGCCGGCCCGCGGAACGCCGCCCGGACGGCTCTTCACGCCGGGTCTGGTTTTCGGGTCAGGGGGCAGGGCGGGTTGCTCCAACCAAGATGGGACACCATCCGCGGCCACAGACCGGGTTTCAGGGTTCGTTACGCCGGAGTTGGGATACGCTGGCATGGAAAGTTCCTCCTACAACATATTCGCCGCACCGCATCTCCGCCGCGGTGACGCTCCAACCGACATGCTACCATCCGGCGGCCGCGATGCCAGCCCCGCTTTTGTTCAAAAAAGGTCTATTTTTTATCAGGACTTATATCCTTGCTATCCCTTCGGCCCCTCGCCGAACAGCCGCCTGGCGAAAGCCAGGTCTTCCGCAATCAGCCGGTCCACCTCCGCTTCGATCGTATATTCCGCGGGCAGGCAAATGGTTCCCTTCCAACGGCGGCGTTGCAGCTCCCCAGCCACGCGCGGCCAGGAGGCCAATCCCTGTCGCCCACTGGTCCAGTATGGTTCGTAAGCCATGGATTCGGCTTCGGGGCCGGTCGTGCGCCGCCAAAATGCGTTTTTCAAATTTACCATGCACAAATGCGACCACACGATATGCAATGCCAGCTCCGGGTCCTCTCCGTTGAGCGCATTGTGGGCGGCATCCCAGACCGCGGCAATGTGCTTGGGCGAATAAGGTTCGAACAGCCGCCGCAACCCCAGGGCATGACAGACGAACTGGCCGCAATGATTCTGGATGCCCAAAGTGACGCCATGCCGGTCCAGCTGGGGAACCAGCGCGTCGAATTGGCGCCGCCAGGCGGCTTCTTCCGCCAGGTAATCAGTACTGGCCAGCGGCAGGCAGATCCGAAGCAAGGGGATACCCGCCGCGCCGCAGGCGGCGATCGTGGCTTCATCGGTGCCACCGGCGACGCTGTGGATTTTAAGTCCGCACCGTTGAAGTTGTCGCGTCGCTTCGGGCAAGGTCCGTGTAACGTTTTCCGGATCCACGGCGTAGCCGGGCCGCACGGGTAGTTCAAGTCCGTCGAAGCCTAGCTTACGCACCAATTCACCTAACCGATCGATCGGCAGTTTCCACGGCTTCGTGAATACCACAAACTTCACGCGATTATTGGTGGTCATGCGCTTTTCCGATGGGGTCTATGAAAGCGCCGGTTGGGCTGTTTCCAAACCGGCGGACCGGTTCCGAGCGGCCCGAATTTACCGCATCTCTGGCCGCCAGGCTCATAGCGGCGCTGAGCATGCCATCTTGCAAGGGCGATATTGAGGCCTCCCGCCGGCGGATCACCGCCAGAAAGTTGCGTAAAAGTTCGGTGTCTCCGCCGCCATGTCCTCCCACCGGTTCCGCGAGGGCTTCCGTTTTCACCTGTTGCCCGTGATGCTCGGTCCGGGTCAGCGAATTGTGATGCCAGTCGAATTCCAGGGTGGCCAGGTAACCGGTTATTCGGGCGCCGCGTGTCGCGGCCGAGCGACGGGCCACGAAGTTTTGAGTATAAGACGCCAAAATACCACCGTCGTACCAAATCAGACAGGAGGCCGCGTCGTGATGCCGGTTGGAAATGGAGCTGAACACACAGGGATGATCGCCGCCATGGACGTGATCGCCGGCACATATGCCGCCGTCGTCGCCGCGCCGCTGGATGTTAACCGGGCTTTCCGGGCACGTGGCCGTACTGTCACAAGCCGAACACCACAACTCCGGCGGTTTGTCGCCGCCGTAGATGCGGCGCGTCTCCATGGCGGCGATCCTCCGCGGCGGGGTGTCGATCAGTTGGTTCAGATAATCAAAATCGTGTGTCGCTTTCTGCAGCCACAAACCCCCGTTCAGATCGTAGTCGCGGTGCCATCGGCTGAAATAGACTCCGCCGTACGGCGCAAAGTTAACCGCCTGAACGTGGTTGACCGTTCCCAGTTCGCCGGAGCGGAGGATCTCCCGCACCCGGCGGAACAGCGGCGTCACGCGAAGGGGAAAGGAGACCACCACGCTATCCATTCGCCCCGCGAAGGCCTGCGCCAGCGCGTCCAGCTGGGCGTGGGTGATGGCCACCGGCTTTTCCAAAAACAAGGGCAAGCCGGTCTTCGCCACCGCGCAGGCCAGCGCTGTGTGCAGATGGCAACGGCTGGCGATGAGCGCGCCGTCGAACTGGCTGGCACGGGCGAGAAATTCCTCCAGCGAGATAAACTGGCGTTCCTCGAGTCGCCACAGAGATCCCTCCAGCCGCCGCCGCACTCCCGCGGGATCGGGATCCACCACGGCGCTGAGCTCCACCTGAGGATCGACTTTTGCCAGGCACTTGAGCAACCCTGCCGCCCGGCTGCCCAGCCCAATGACCACCAATCGAATCATCGGGTTTCCTTTCGCAGGCTCTTATGTCGAACGGTCATATACTTCCAGCGTTATTTCCGAATCCAAAGGCTCCCCCTGCAGGTAACGGCGTACATTGGTCACGGCCAGCGCCCCGCAATCCCGGCGGCGGTCATACGTCGGGCCGGCTACGTGCGGCAATAACGTGACGTTGGAAAGACGCCGGAGCGGAGAATCCAGCGGCAGCGGCTCCCGCTCGTAAACATCCAACGCTACCTGGATACGCCCCTCACTCGCCACCCGAATTAAGGCTGGCTCATCCACCAACATCCCCCGGGCGCTATTGATGAACACCGCATCCGGCGGCAACTTACGGAGAAGTTCCTCCGTGATGACGTGGCGACTCGCCGGCGGCGCTCCGGATAACTCGACCACAACTTCCGAGGTCGTAAATAGCTCGTCAAGGCTGGAGCATCTGGAAACGCCCAGCCGCGCCAGCAACGCCCCGGGGACGCCTGGCGCGTAGCTCTGAATGTTTTTCGTAAACGGACGCAGCATTGGAACCAGCGCCTGGGCGACGCCGCCAAAACCGTGCAGCCCAACCTGCCGTCCGTACAGGCTGCGACAAAGCTCCTGATCGCGCCTGGATCCCTGCCAGCCATCGGCCATGGGCCGGTGCATTTCCAGGTTGTAGAAGGTCGCCCGCCGCAAGGCGCTTAAAATAAGCAACAGCACGCACTCCGCCACCACCGGGCAGGTCGCGTACCCCCAGTTGGTCACGCGAAGGCCCGCCGCCAGCATCGCGCGGGGAACCAAAGACCGTACCGACCCGCCAATATGACATACGTATTGCAACCCGTGTGGCGGCTGCATCAGCTCCATCGGTAGGGGCCATTTC
>JAKCCC010000129.1 GCA_021838985.1 Planctomycetota bacterium | reverse complement strand
CAAACCGACCAGCGTTCCGAGAAGACGATGGGTATGCTCGAAGAAGACACCGCCGGTCATGTGGGACAGCGGGAAAAGGAACAGGTTATAGCGAAAGGTATCCGGCCAATCGGGTACGGACAAACCAGCATTCATGCCGGTGACCATGCCCCCGGCCATCACCAGCACCAGCGTGGCCAGGGTGGTGGTCAGCGTGAGCGCTGCCGGACCATCCAGGTATTGGCGTCGGGCCGGGTTAAACCGCCGGCCGACGGTGGCGCCCAACAGCGCCAGTAAACCGCACAGAGCCATGGAAATTGGCCCCCACAACAGGGCATAATGGGCAATCCGCTGATCGGTGGTGAGGTGGGAGCCCAGAGAACCGAGAATCAGCAGGTTGAAAGCTCCAGCGATCAGCCCGACCTTGAGGCCGCCCGCCCTCCCCCGCCGGGTTCGCGCCGCCGCGAGGAACCCTCCGACCACTGGCAGCACCAGCACCAGCGCCAGAATCAAGGGTGCGGGAACCTCCGCACCCGGCATTCGGCAAAGGTAGCCTACGGTCCACATGGCGGTGGTGGTGGCCAACCCCAGCGCCAGGCGGTCGCCAGCGCTTTGGGGAGATGAAGACGGCTCCAGATTTTTCGCCGTTGCGCCCATAATTGGTCGCCATTTCACGGCGACTGCCAATGACCCCAACTAAGGAAAAATACAAAGATCGCAACGGTGGCAGCACCGCAAAGCTGGACAGCCCAGTCGATCCAGCCGGAGGGGGGCGCCAGGTAGTGAACCGAAACCAACAGGGTGGCCACGCCCGCGCCGGCGGCGAGGAGGCTGCTGCAGACATTGGCCAGTGTGCGGCGAAACTTCATCGCTTCCTCATGGTTCGACGCGCCAGCGGCGCGTTTCGTGCGCTGCGCCTTGCCATTTTATCGGAAGGCGGCAAAACAGCGACCGCGGCCAACTTACGGGAAAACCACGCCGCAGGGAACACGCCAGCAGCGGGTCGAAGATCCGCCCCGGTGGACGCAGCCCGAAGCGCCGTGGCTGCTCCGCTGCTTCGACAGCCCAGCGGCGTGTATTCACCAAGGCGGAGCTTCGACCTGCGACTGATTCATTCCGCGTTCCTGCTTAGTCCCGTGCTTGGGCCAGTTGCAATCGGAGCAGCAACAGCGCGGTGTCCAATTGCGTATCAAAGGATCGTTCCGCCAACCGGCCCCGCCCGGGGAGCTTCGTGGTTGCGGGCCGGGTGGAGGGTGGGGCGACGGAAGAGGCGCTCCGGTGCGGCGGTAGAATGTCCTTTTGCTCCCAGGTACGCTGTAACAAACCCATCTGCCACGGTGAAAATGGAACCCGCACATTCGGTTCCACGCCCCAGGTGGCCGCGTGCGGCAAGCGTTGAATGCACTCGCCGTCCGGCAGATAGTAATGCGCCATGGTCAACTTGATGAGCGCCTGACCATTAGAGCCCAGTGGAATCAGATTTTGCACGCTGCCTTTGCCAAAAGTCTGGTGACCGACGATCAACGCGCGATGCAGGTCTTTCATTGAGCCGCTGAAAATTTCCGCGGCGCTGGCGCTGTCCTGGTTTACCAGGACCACCAGTGGAATCGACGGCGGCACCAGCGGGTTGCCATCGGCGGTCCAGACATGGCGTGGCTGGGTGCGGCCCTTCGTGGACAAAATGGTGCCCGCGGGCAAGAACATATTGCACATGCGCAGCGCGGTTTCCAGCAAGCCACCGGGATTATAGCGCAGATCGATAATCAGCCCGCGGACCCGATGCCGCGCCAGATGCCGCCACGCCGTGGCCAACTCCGCCGCGGTATTCTGTTGGAATTGCGTCACGCGGATATAACCGATCCGGGAAATTGGATCGATCATAAACCGCCACTGACCGGTGAGCGGGTTACGTTTAAACCCATCCACCGACGCGACGCGAATCTGGGCCCGGCGCAGGCGGAACGATAACAATTGGGGATTGTTGCCGCGGCGAATGCCCAGATTCACGTACGTGCCCGGGGGTCCCATGATGGCCCGGATCGCCGCGTCCAGCGACATACCCATGATGCTCCGGCCATTGACCGTGACAATCAGATCTCCGGCCTGAATGCCAGCGTAATAGGCGGGGGTGCGGTTCAGCGGACTGATCACCCGGAGCAGGCCATTGTCCTGCCTTATTTCAATGCCCACGCCGCCAAAAGTTCCCTCCATCATTTTTTCAAAATTCGGCACGTCACTGGGCCAGAAAACTTCCGTGAAGGGGTCGAGTTGATCCAGCGCCCCATCCGTAAATTCCTTTATCAGCACAGGCCTGGGCAGCCGCACCGTGCTGTGATTCGCCCGGCGAATGGCGTGCCACAGGTGAATCATGGCGGTGGAATCGAGCGGGGTTTTGGCTTGGGCCCGCGCCAACTGGCGCTTCAGCAGCGCGGAAAACCGCGCATCGGCGGCATGGTTGCGCAGACCTGAAAAGGTCCGGGCCAGCGGCGGGGTGGAGGGGAAAAGCTCAAGCATGTGGATCCCGCCGACCACCAGGCGATTATAGGTAAGCGGAAATACCCACCGGTGTTCGGCCAGTTCCAGCGTCTGGAGCAGCATGTCCTGCTTGATGCCTTGGACCGCGTGTTGCCAGCGGGGAAACACGATGGGCGCCACGCGGGTGGTCGGGGCCGGCTTTTTCACGGCCGGGCGCGTAGCGGCGGGGCTCCGGGGCCGCGTGGCGGGCGGCACGGTCGGCTCCAACATGAGTTTCTCCGCCTGCATCCGCATGTGATAAAACCGCCGGGGCGTGTACTCGGCCAGCAGAACCGACCGATGCAGCAACCGCTGCATCGGTCGGTGATAGCGCCTCGAGATGCGATACATGGCGTTTAACTGACTGTAGAGTTCCAGGGCTTCGAGCCAGCGCTGGCGGCGGGCATAGGCGGCAGCCTGATGCGCCACCCGCGTGCTAAGTTGTCGGACCCAGGCCAGGCGTTTGAATGCCGAATGCCGCAGGGCAAACGCGTAGGCGGCGCGCATATGTTCAAAAGCCGGCACAATTTTTCCGGCGTGCAGAAGCTTTTGCGCCTGCGTGCTCTGTTGGGTGAACACGCGGCGGCGCTGCGCGGCCATTTTCAGCATGACGCGCACATAACGTTTTTGCCAACCCTGCAACCGTGCGAGGCGGGCGGATGAAGTCCGGGGCGCCGCCAGATGCACCAGAGCCGCAACATCCTGGCGGCGAACCAGGGCACTGACGCGCTGGGCGTAGGCCACAGCGGGGGAAACCGGCGGGGAAACGGCGTCCGCCGGCGGCAGGGCAAAGGCACGGGCGGTGGAAGCAGGGGCATCCGGCCGGGAGGGGGAGGGAGGCGGCGCGGACATGGCCACACTCGCCAGCAGCAGACCACTGGCCAACGCCTGCAAATATCGACTTCGCCGGAACGACCGGTGGATTCGCCATGACGATCGAAGCATGATTTACGTCACCATAAAAAGAGGTAGTTATATCGCGATCGGCTTGCGGCGCACCTTTCATGGGACCGCGAACACCCACCGGCGCGAATCTCCCCGGTTAACGCCGTTCCGCCGCCGACGATCGCAAGGCGGGTGGAAATCTGTCCACGGCCTAACGGCGCGGTATTGCATCTTAGACGGGATACCGAAGTTGGGTCAAGCGGGCGGGCTACGGCGTTGCCGGCCGCATAGGTATGGCCACATTCTGTGGGCGGGGGCACCCAGGGCGGCGCTGCATTCCGCCCCGGTTCGCGCGGAGGCAGAGCAGTTCAGTCGCCCCGGCGGCCTTGAGGCTATGCAGCATCCCGCCGGGGCGACAGGTTGGGGCCGCGCCAAGCGCCGCCGTCCGGGAGCGGTTACGAAAAATAGTTAGACCCGGCCGAAATTGATTACCGTTTGCAGATTCGGCGACCCGCGCGGGCGCCAGGCCTGCAACGCGTCGGGGAAGGAATATTCCGCCGTGATGAGCCTGGGCCAGACGGAGGGATAGCGCAGTTTAAGCTGGCGCAGCACTTCGGCCGTGGCGCTAAAATCGCGCGGGGCGTTGGCTGAGCCTGCCACCGCCAGATTACGTCGGGTGATGACTTCCCATAAAAAATGGCCATCGAGGCTTGACGGGGCGCAGGCCGTGAGCTGGGCGGCCAGACTGATGACGCCGCGCTGGTTGAGGGTGCGGATGGCTTCGCGCCAGACGCCCAGGTCAGGGGAGGTTTCGATCAAGATATCGAAGCCTCGGGCCGGCTTTTGAAATTCGGGCCACGGCACGCGGCTGGCATTCCAATAAGTCAGGCCGAGGTCGCCGGCTAATTTGGCCAGCGGAGAACGGGGCGCTTCCAGACCGAGAAGCCAGACCTCCAGATCCTGCAGACGGCCCACACCAGCGGCGGCGAAACCGGCCAGGGTATCGCCTAGGCACAAGAGCCGACCGCCCGTTTCAGCATCGATAGCCGCGCCGCGCTCCTGATAAAGTTCCAGGCGGGTATCACGGAGCTGCTGGGCCTCGTTGAGGACCGTCTCGGCGAGAGCGAAAGGCTCGGTCAATATCGCGATGTCCCGCAGGTAGTCCGGCACCAGTTGAAGATTGGCGGCTGGCTCGAGCCAGAATTCGGTGGCGTAGCCGTGCTGGTGAAACAGACCGGCGCGGCGGCCCATTGAGTTATCATCCGCGCGAAGCGGAAAGACTTGGGCGGTCGCGACGGTATGACGCGGCAGGGGCACCACCGAGTCTCCGACCATAAAACCGTCGACGCCCGGCCCAACATCGTCCACCCAGGCCAGGACTTGATGGCCCAAAATGACGAAAGATTCTCCGGCGGGCGGCGTGAGGCCACCGGCGGCGAGCCATTGGCGGTCCAAATCGCTGACACCGAGGCGTGCAGTTCGGCAGCGAATCCAACCCGGTCCCGGAGCGCCCGGCTCTGGAATATTCACCCAGACCGGCTCGCGTTTTCCGGGAACCGCGGCCATCGCTTTCATGCGTTGTCCTTAAGACCAAAGGGTTGGTATCCCGACGGTCTGACCGTACAATCGGCATAATCGCGTGGAGAAGATTAGGGGCAGTAAGGAAACCATCTTTAGATTCCGGGAGAAGGTCGGGGTTGGGCCGGGCGGGAAATGCTAAGCCGCAAGCAGCTTGTCGCGGCTGCAGCGGCGAAAAAGATCAAGGTTATTGATGGACAAGTCTTGGGCGGGATTAAGGTGGTTGAAAGCGCGCCGGCGGCGTGGTTTGTCGACGGAACAGCTGCTCAACGGAATTCCCGTGCGAAATCCGAACGTGGAGCGCGAGCCAGGCGCGGCGGGCAGGGTTATTTTGCGGGGACCCGCGGCGGCGGGGCGAGCGCGGGGTGAGGTGAAGCGCTACGAACTGGATGAATTAGGAGACTGGCTGTGGCGGGCTTGTGACGGCCAAACCAGCGTGGAGCGCCTGATTCAAGACTTCACACGTCAATACCGAGTGAACCCGCGCGAAGGGCAAGTCGCGGTGATCAGCTTTTTAAATATGTTACGGCAGCGGAATTTGGTGGTATTGGTGGTTGGTAAACGTTGACCGGACACGGCGCGGCGGCGGAAATGGTGGAACTTATTTCCAGCGGTACAGGGCGCGGGGCGGTAGGCCGCCAGGTGCGTTTGCCACTGCGCCAGGCGCTGGCGATCGCCCTGCGTTCACTTAAGCTGCGTTTGGCGCGAAGCGTGTTGACCTTCTTGACCATCACCATGGCCATGACCTTTCTGGTTGACGTGTGGATCACCAACGCCCTGGACCCAACGGTACGCAACGCTATTCTGATTCAGCGGCATATTCCCGCCGTGGTAGCGGTGCGTATGACGCGCGAAATTTGGCTGGTCGTTTTGTCGCTGCTGGTATGTATGGTGGGTATCAGCAACGCCATGCTGATGAACGTCATGGAGCGCTTCCGCGAAATCGGCACCATGAAGTGCCTGGGGGCGCTGAATTCATTCATTTTGAAATTATTCCTGCTGGAAAGCCTGGGGTTGGGTGTGCTCGGTACGCTGGCCGGTCTGATGTTCGGCCTGGCCGTAGCCCTGGCGGTCGCCCTAAACCATTTCGGGGCGGTATTTTGGACGTTGGCGCCGTGGGGGGCGCTGGCGGGGATTCTGCCGGCGTGCCTGGCCATCGGCCCTGCGATTACCGTGCTCGCGGCGCTCTATCCGGCGTGGAAGGCGGCGTGTAGGGAGCCGGT
>JAKCCC010000128.1 GCA_021838985.1 Planctomycetota bacterium | reverse complement strand
CTTCGCGCGGCGCGAGGATTTTGATGGATGGTGGGCACAGGGCTGGGGCGGAACCGCGGCTATCCCCCTCGAATGCGGCCGCCTCCCGCGGTCTACCGCGCACCGGCGTTACTATGCGTACATTTCCTGTCATCCCGCGGCCCGTTGGACACACCCCCAAAACCCGCCGCGAAATGTCGTTGGGAATGGACCAACGACCGCCTAGCCTTGAGGGTGTAAACCACATTGGATCAGCCTGACTGCGCATCCGCAGGGGCGGGTGATCGCCATCAAAAGAGCCGCCTACCGTGAGCCGGGGGCCACCGCATCCGGCAAAATCCGTCCGGCATCTCCGCGGCGGCGACGGCAAGCCGCAAACGGTCCGGTAGCCGCAGCTAAGCCCGTTAACCGTCGGATCCACTGGCGTGTTTCACCGTGCCGGCGACACAGAGCTGGGGGTCGCGGTACAGACCCCTCATTGCTGTGTGCAAGGGGAGACGTTGCAACGACGATGCGGTGCAGGATAATGACCACCGATGGGCAGAAAACCGTACAGCAAATTTCGCTCACGTCTGTGGAAGATCGTGGAAATCGATTGCCAACTGCGGGAACAAATCCGCCGCGGGCGGCCCTGCACGAAACAGACCCTTTTGGACGGCCTGGGTTGCGAAATCGATGAACGCACCCTGCGGCGCCTCATTGAATTGATGCGCGACGACCTGGGCGCTCCGATTGAATACGACCGTTCGCAGCAGAGCTACAAATACACGCATCCCAATTGGGTCGTGCCCAACGTGCATCTTGATGAGGCCGAAATGCAGGCGTTGGCGACGGCGGTACAGGCGATCCGACCGGTTTTGCCGGCACTGATGTCGCAGCGCCTGGACAACCTTCTCGCCAAATTGCTCGACGCCTTGCCGGAAAGCCAGCGGGATGAAATCCGCCGGGTGCAAGGCCAGGTTGAATTCGTGCCCGCCCCGGTCTTATCCAAGGGAGTGGATTGGTTTGAGCCTTTGCACCAGGCCATTACCGGGCAGTTTTCGGTGGATATGACCTATTTCGTACCGGGCAAGGACCAGGAGACGCAGCGCCGCTTCGATCCTTACTATCTGCGCAATTATCAAGGCGCTTGGTACGTGGTAGGTTACGACCACCTGACCGAACATTGGCCGATTTTTAAGTTGGCGCGAATCCGGGCTTTGACCGTCTCCGAGGATCATTACAGCCCACGGCGGTTTAATGCGGCGGAATACTTTAAAGACAGTCTGGGCATCATGGTCGGCGGCGAACCGCAGCCGGTGCGGGTTCGGCTGACCGGCTACGCCGCGAGCATCGCCAATGAGCAAGTCTGGCCGCCGGGGTTCACGTACCAGGCCGTTGGCCCCGAAGAGGGCATTTTGTGTGGCAAGGTCACGAATCTCATCGACCTGATCCCCTGGGTGGCGTCCTTTCAAGGTGACGCGGAAATCCTGCCGGAAGCGGACGACCACCCCGTCCGGAAAACGGCCTGAGCCGCGACGCGCGTCGTATCCTCCACGTGAGTTCCTCCACACGGACAACATCTGTCCGCATCGCCTGATAATCATATCACATTGAACGTTCGGGTGTGCCGGACAGGAGCTTTTTACGCGAAAGGAAAAAGCTATGAAATCGTTCCTTGGAGTCGTACTGAAGTTGTTGGGTATCTTTGTATTGGCGGCGGTGGCCGTGGGTATTGTGCTGGCGGCGCTCGGCATATTTTCATGGGGGCATTACGAGGCCGCGCAAACCGCCAAGGAGGCGAAGCAAAATGCCGCCATCGAGGTCCTGCGCATGTACGCCAGCCCACCGAACCGAACGCTCGCGTGGCGGTTCTATTTGGTGAAAAATACCAGTGGCAAAACGATCACGGCATTGAAGTTCAGGGTGACGGTATTCAACAAGCTTCACGAAAAGGTTGACCGGACAACCATTGCCGTGACCAAGCCGATTGCAGCCAATGCTGAGACTTACTGCGATATCTATACCTTGTTCGATGCCGAAACCGGCCTGCCGACGGACAGCGGAACCTATGTGGACCGTACCGACAAACGGCTCATGAACTTTGCCGAACATGAAGCGGGCTGCAAACCGGAAGACCTCAGGGTGAACTACGCCTACAACGTGAAGGTGCTTGCAATTGCGTACGCGGGCGGTTCGTAATGCTCTCGTCGCGGCGGTGTTTCCTGCCCGGACCACAACTGACCGCGTGGCTTGCGAAGATAAAGATAGAGGCCACAGTGGTGACCGCCCGCAATGATACAGAAAGGAGCCGAACTATGAACGACCACGCTCAGCCCACCGTGACACCAACGAAATCGCCGGCCATCGCGCCTTGCGGCGAACCCACCGCCGAACCGATAGACTTTACACGGATTCGCGACAACCCGTATCTGTGCGCCAAGACGCTTAGGTTTGTCTTGAATTTTCTCGAACCGGAGGAAGGCTCGCTCGAAGACGACGATTTCTTTGATTTCATCGTACATATCCTTGGCGATAAAGCCGCGGTGGACTTGGCGCGCCGATCCTGTTCGCTTGACGGTCTGCGGGACACCACCAAAACGATGCTGGAGGCGTCGGGCGACGATACGGCGCCCGATGTTTTGTCAGACCTGTGGAGCAACCGGCGAACGCACGCAGCACTTAAAAGAGCGCTGCTCGCCGCACTGACCCAACCGCGTGAGCATTGGGATAAGGTGGCGGCTCAGACTAAAGACCAGGATGTTCTGCGCCAGCGCTTCGAAGAAATGGCTCGCCTCTTCGGGCTCGTTGAGTACGAATCGGATCTGCTGCTGCTGGCCTATGTCCGCCATGTCGGCCTCTGGGACTGGACCGCCATCGGCCGGAAACGTACCGGCCGGGGGCCGTTTCAGCGCATCTGCCTTATGGCTCAGATGCTCGGTCTTCCCCGGGTCTTCGTTGCAAAATATTTTCACGAGACTGGGCGATTGCGCGGTTTGGGTTGCCTCGATGGCGAACTGGACTTCCGGCCTGAATTGGAGCCGTTTCTGATCGGCTTATCGGCCGAACCGCTGGCATCCAAGTATTTCGTACGTTGCACCGATCCGCCCCTGCCCTGGGCCATGCATGGCAACCTTGTCAAACAGCATGGCGAACTGCTCAAAACGCTGGTCTACCGCCGCGATTCTGACCGCGGCCTGAACATATTGTTCTACGGCGCTCCCGGTACCGGCAAAACGTCCTTCGCTCGTTCGTTGGCCGCGGAACTTGGCTTGGACTTGTATCGTATCCGGGTGTCGGAAGAATTCGATAGCGATTCCGGCGGCGCCCGGCCGCGCTTCGCCGCCCTGCGTATTTGTGACGGGCAGGTCAATCGTGACCGCAGCCTAATCCTGATTGACGAGGCCGACGAAATGCTCGGCGGCTCCGGCAACACTCTTACCGAACTGCTTTCGGAACGCCCACGGGGCCACACGGGCAAGAAGGACACCCTCAATACCATCCTGGATCAACTGAAAACGCCGTGCATCTGGATTACCAACATGCCGCCGGGCCACCTGGCGCTCTCTTCGCGCCGCCGGTTTGACTATTCCATCGAGTTTAAGCCGCTCTCGCAGCAACAACGTTGCCAGGTCTGGAAGAATCTGCGCAGCCAGTACCGGCTGCAGGAGGTTCTCGACGATGGAACAGTAGACGGTCTGGCCCGGCGCTTCCCCGTCAACCCCGGTGGCGTGGATTTGGCGCTACGCAACTACAGCCGTCTGCGTGGCGATGACTCCCCTGCGCAACCCGCCGCCGTGGTCGCGCTGGAGCGCCTGCTGATAGCGCACTGCGAGTTGATGCATATTGCCTTGGATGGTGCTGCGGCGCAGGTGGCCGGATGTTATTCGCTGGCGGGACTGACGGTCCGCGGCCCGGTCTCACCGGAACGCATCTTGCAAGCCGTGCGTCAATTCCGCCAGTGGCACGAAACATCTGGGGCTGCAGGCGCTAGCAACAGCCTTGACGCCGCGTGCCTGACGCTGTTACTTTCCGGGCCGCCGGGTACGGGGAAAACAGAGTTCGTGAAATTCCTGGGCCGGGAGTTGGATTGCCCGGTGCAGACCGCGATGGCCGGTGATCTGCTGAGTAAATATGTCGGTGGCACGGAAGAGAATATCCGCGAGGCGTTCCGCGCCGCTGCGGCCGATAAGGCGATTTTGTTCATCGATGAGGCCGACGGCATGTTCCGATCGCGCCAGTTCGCCGACCGCAGCTGGGAAGTCACGCAGGTCAACGAGTTGCTCCACGCGATGGAAACTTTCAGAGGCGTGCTGGTGTGTGCCACCAATTCCGCTGAGACGCTGGACCCGGCGACGATTCGGCGCTTCACGTTCAAACTGCAATTCGATTATCTGGATGCCGCGGGCAAGGTGGTGTTTTACGAACGGATACTCGCGGAACTATGCAAGCAGCCGCTGGATGAAAAGGATAAGCGCCGCCTGACCAATATCGCCGATTTGGCCCCCGGCGATTTCCATACGGTGCGCCAGGCGATGTTGTACCTCGGCGGCGATGGTCATGCGGCGACGCCGCACGAGTTGTTGGCCGCCTTGGAACAGGAAAGCCGGGCCAAGCGCCAGGGAAAGTCCGGCGACTTCGGCTTCGCGCGGGGGTGATGTTCACCGCGGAGGCGCAGAGGACGCAGAGGTTGGGACGGCGGGGAACCACGGATCACACGGCTTTCACTGATTTTACGGCGACGGAAGGAACCGCGAAATACACGACAAACGCCAGAACGCCTGACATCACGCGAAGCCGCGAAGGCGCCAAGGACGATGATTTACCACGAAGGGCCCGAAGGCGTATGAAGCGTAGCCAACCACTGGAGGACCCATGACATGGATTTTCCGACGACGAAGGAAACCACGAAGCATACAGAATACACGAAAACGTGCTTGTACTGACATTACGCCGTTTCCGGTCTTTGTGTGGTTCGTGTTTTTCGTGGTTCATGGCGGTATCGTAAGCCGGTGTAATCTGGGTAATCTGTGGATTCGATCATGAAATTTGTTGCGATTGATTTTGAAACCGCCAACACCGCCGATGAAAGTATTTGTGCCGCGGGGATCGCGGTGTTTGAGGATGGCCGCCTGGCCGAGTCAAAATATTGGCTGATCCGGCCGCCGAAGGGTTTCGGTTCCTTCCGGCCCGACTGGGTAAGCGATGTCCACGGCATCCCGCACACGGCGGTTTACGGCAAGCCGGAATTTCCGGCGATTGCGCCGGAGCTTTTCGCCCGCTTGGCCGCGGCCGATATCGTCATTGCCCACAATGCGCCGTTCGACATGCGCAAGCTGCGCGGCACGACCAAACATTTTGGCCTGCCCTGCCCGGAGTTCGATTATCTGTGCACGCTGGCGCTAAGCCGCCGCGTCTGGCCAGGTCTGGGCGGTTATTCGCTCGATGTTGTGGCCGCTCACATCGGGCATGAACTGGTGCACCATCATGCGTTGGCGGACGCGGAAGCGGCGGGGGTTATTTTGCTGGCGATGATGAAAGTGAAGCGGGCCACCGGGCCGCGGGCGCTGGCGGAGATGGTGGGCGTGAGGCCGGTAGCCATCGGTAGTGGATGGCACCCCCTCCCCGCGCGGTAACGTCGGATGGATTTTGTGGATGCGAAAGCGCCACCGTGGTGAACCGTGGTGATATGATCAAAGCGACCGATGGGAGCAGCGATCATGAGACTCAGCCCGGCTGACAAACAGCGTATCCAGGTGGACTTGGTCAAGTGCCTTCGTGGCGAGAGGGAAGTCCGCAAGGTCGTTGGGTTTGGGTCGTTCCTAAAACGGGACGACCCTGACGACTTGGACGTGGCCGTTTTTCAGGACAGTGATGAGCCGTACCTGCCGCTGGCTATAAAATACCGCCGGCTTACCCGCTCGATCGCCCGACGGATTCCATTGGGCGTGATTCCCGTTCGATTCGGCGTGGCGGGGGGCCAGTTTCTACAGGAGATTCAGAAAGGCCACGTCGATTATGAACGACAGCCCTGACGCCCAGCTATGGTTGCGTTATGCCATGGAAAACTTGCGCATGGCGCCGATGGCCTTGGACGCCGGTCTATATAACCCAAGTCTACAGAATGCCCAGCAGGCAACGGAAAAGGCCCGGAAAGCGATTCGTGCCGAGCGGGTATGCCTTTGCTGCGCACACACCGGACCGGCGAACTTATACGCGACA
>JAKCCC010000127.1:5811-6195 GCA_021838985.1 Planctomycetota bacterium | reverse complement strand
TCCGCAACCCGGGCGACTTTTTCTTCATCCGGCTCAAGGACTACCAGCGCGGAACGGACTTTCGGTGGCGGCCAAAAACTGCCGGGCGCAATCGACCGCACGATTCGCACCTGGGCGAGTAATTGAAGAAACGCCCCGAGGGCGCCATAGTCAGAGGTGCCGGGGACGGCCCGCATGCGTTGCGCCACCTCCCATTGCACGGTGCAGACCAACCGGGTCAGCACGAGGCGGACGGCGGCGTTGCTTTCAGATCGCTTCAGAGCAGCGGCCGGCGCGGGTTGTTCGCGCCCGCCATTGCGGCGCCAGGGGACGTCCGCGGAGCATAAAAATGGGGAACCGCCGACGGCGGCGGTCCGCCCGCATCCATGGTCCTCCGTTGCGGAG
>JAKCCC010000127.1:0-5801 GCA_021838985.1 Planctomycetota bacterium | reverse complement strand
TTGGTAAAGACTCCAGCAGCGCGGCGCGGCGTGTCTGCCAGTGCCGCAGCAGCAGTTCGGCCACCAGCGGACTGGCGATGTTGTACGGCAGGTTGGCCACCAGTTTGATGTGGCGGTCGCCGTCGGAAATTCCGCTCGGTTGGGCCAGCTCCGGGAGTGCCTGGATGACCACGGGATTGATGTGGTGTTTTCCCGCCAGCACGTCGGCGCACAGCCACCGCACGTTCGTCAGCCCACGCCAATGTCGTGCTGCGGCTGGCAGCAGCTTTTTATCGATGTCCACAGCCAGGACCGCGCCCGCCTTGGCCGCCAGCAGCGCCGTCAGATTCCCCGGCCCCGGGCCGACCTCGAGCACGATGTCGGCGGGCGAAAGCTCCGCTGTGGCGACGATTTCCTGCAGGATTTTCTGATCGACCATGAAATGCTGGCCCAAGCGGTGCTGTGGCCGGCCCGCGGCCGCGCGGAATATTCGTCGTATTTCTTCGGGTTGCATAGGGCGAAACCATGGCCTAAAAATCGTGCCGCAATATTTCCAGGGTGCGTCGGCAAAGCTCGTGCCCGTAATCTGTCCAGCGTCCCTGGCCCCAATACCGGAAACAGCTGGTTTGCGTTAAAAGCAGGTGAAAAAGGGCGTTACGGTAGCGTGGCTCGGCGGTAGACACATGCGGCGCCAGCACCTTGCGGGCGAACCAGGCACTGGCGGTCTGCATGGGGCCTAACACGTTTTCGTAGCCGCGCACCCAGGAGATATTGTTCGTCCAACTGCCGCCCTCCATGTTGAAGCGAGCGTCTTCCTGTCTTAGTTTGGTAATCAATTCCTCCATTGCTTCCGGGCCGGCCCCGTCCGGGAAGCGTTGCCAAATACGGTGCTGCAGGGCGGGTTGCAGGACCGGAAAGTCAGCGTCACGGATGCCCAGGGTTCCCAGATAAGCCAGATATTCGCTGACATTCACCGCCGGCGTGGTGCTGCGGGAGGCTTCCTCCATCACCTGCCGATACTTCGGGGGGAATTCATTCATCATCACGCCGCCATTTTCGCCATCGGCTATTTGCGTCACCAGCGGTGGCACGGCATGGCCGCCGCTGATAACCCGGCCCAGATTTTTGGCCTCGTAGTAGGGCTGCATCTGGCCGACCAATTTGGTATCGCTGCCTTGGGTTTTGATAATAGCAATCATGCTGATCGTTCGGCCGCGCGAATCGCGCGCCACCAGGCGGTGCGGCAGATACGGTTGTCCGCTGGGGCGGCCTTCCGCGGGCGTTTCCACCGTGTGCTCCTGCACCAACAGCCAACGGTAGCCGCAGTCCCGGAGGGTGCAAAGGAATTCGTAGCAGACATCGGGATGGTTGGGCAGCGCCATCTCGCAGGGCGAAAAACCGCGCACCCGGGAAAGCGCTTCAGCGCCGAAGATAGCCGCGAAGTGATGCCGCCAGGCCTGCACATGCAGGCGAAAATCCTGCACCGGTGTGGAGGGTGCTACCGCGTGACCCCAGGCGGAGCCAAGCCATTCCACGCCATGGCGATAACGCGGATCGCAGGTAATAAGCTTTAGTTTCTCGAACACATCGTCCAGGCCCATTTGCCGCAGGCCGTGCAGCAGGCAGCCGGAATAATCCAGCATGATGCGTGGCTGCCGACCGGCCTGCATCAGTTCTGGAATGAACTCGCCCATGCGTTTGTAGCACCAATGAAACACCGGCGCATTATGGTTGTCTCCGCTGGAGAGGTGTTCCATCATGTACTGCAGGTTGCTGATGATACGGGCCGTGGTCAAATCATCACCGCCGGCGGGAACCAGCGGCTGGTGCATGTGCAAAGCGATAGCGAAAACGCTGCGAACCGAATCCCAGGCGATGCCGGCATTGTCTGCCGTGGGGGGCGTCTCCGTGGGCCGTGCCGCGTCCAGCAGGTCTTCTGAGCCACAGATCTCAGGCAGTTCGGCGATATCTTTCGGCAGCAGGGCGGCGTTCATCATGAAAATCCTTCCGGAAGCAACTTTCCAGCGTGGTAGCCGGGGCGCCATCGACATGGCGGGGTGTGGCCAGATGGGTTGGCAAACGCCGGCCACCGGCCATGGCGCCAAGTCCCTAACCGTCTTATCTAGCGGCGGCATTCATGCCGCTCCTGGGCAGGTTCTCGCCACAAAGTCTGGCCATACCCAAATTGGCACAAATAATCAAATCACGCCGGCGCGAGTCAAAGGCTATAATGATTATAGGGCTAGCCAGACTGGGAGAGAGTGGTGGCATCGGGGCAAGGGGGGTAAGCGTGTTTTTCCTCAAGGGGTTTGTCCACGCCAGCGCTGCAGCGCGAAGAGCTGGGAAAGAGAAAAATGCTTGGCCGCAGCCGGTTCGTGCGGCGTAGAGAGTTTCACCGCGGCGGGGCGAACACCGACCCCCGGAATCGCGAGGCGCCGATGCGTGTCTTGATGCTGGGTTGGGAGTTTCCCCCCGCCATCAGCGGTGGATTGGGAACGGCCTGTGAAGGACTGGCCAAGGCCATGGGCCGCTGCGGAGTGGATGTACTGTTCGTGCTGCCGCAAGCCGGCGGCCCGACCGAAAGTCTGGGCGCCTCACCCGGGGCGCTGGCGCAGGCTGAATACCGCGGGCCGCGGCGAAGGAGTCCGTTGCGGCTGCGCGTGGGCCACACCCCGACCATGGTGCTGAATCCTTACGGCACGTTGCCGTATCCCGCGCCGACGGAGGCGTTGGCGCCAGCTTTAGTTGCGGCCAAGGCGGCACGGGGGAATCAGGGCCAACGGCATTTGCGAATCGTAGGCACTGGCACGGAAGGCGGCTATGGGGGTGACATCCAGAGCAAAATCCATGAGTACGCGCGGCACTGCATGGATTTAACCAGGCAGGAGATTTTCGATGTGATCCATGCCCACGACTGGCTGACTTTTCCCGCCGCCGCGGCCATCGCCGAGCGTAGCGGCAAGCCGTTGGTGGTCCACATTCACGCCACGGAATTGGACCGCAGTGGTTCGCAGCTCCATCTGCCGATCTATCAGATCGAGCGCACCGCCATGGTCGCGGCAGCACGGGTGATCGCGGTTTCCGAGTATACCCGGCGCATCCTTGTGGAAAAATATGCCGTGCCACCGGAGAAAGTCACCGTGATTCATAATGGCATCGAGATGAACGGCGACACGGGGTTTACCCGGTCGCACTCCGGGCGCAAAACGGTGCTGTTTCTGGGCCGGATTACCCGGCAGAAAGGCCCGGAATATTTTTTAGCCGCGGCCAGCCGGGTCCTGGAAAAGGCGCCCGAAACACGCTTTGTGATGGCGGGCCGGGGAGATTTGGCGGCGGCGCTGGCGGCGCGAACGGCGGCCATGGGACTGACGGACTATATATCTTTTCCCGGCTTCTTGCACGGGCCGGAAGTGAATCGCGCCTTTCGCGCCGCCGACGTATACGTGATGCCCTCCGTCAGCGAGCCGTTTGGTTTGTCCGCTCTGGAAGCGGCGCGTAACGGTACCCCGGTCATCGTATCGAAGACCTCCGGCGCGGCGGAAGTTCTCCCGCAAGGCTCGCTGCAAGTTGATTATTGGGATGTGGATCGCCTGGCCGAGTGCATTCTGACGGTGCTGCAGCGGCCGGAGGTTGCCGAGCGTTTGCGCCGCCACGCGGTGGCCGAGGCGGCACGGCTGTCCTGGGGACAGACCGCGGGGCTGTGCCTGGAGGTCTACCGGCAGGTAACGGGCCGCCGATAACCTGAAACCTGGAACACGCTATGCGGAGCCTGGCACGGAAGCCTGAATCCAAACCCCTAAACCTAAAACCTGGCAGGGTGCCTTATGCGTATCGCGATGTTTTCCTGGGAAACACTTCACTCCCTGGCTATCGGCGGAGTGGCTTGTCATGTCACCGAATTGGCCGCGGCGTTGGAGCGCTGCGGGCAGGAGGTGCACGTTTTCACCCGCATGGCGCAGGGGCAGCGCTATCACGACCAGATCGATGGCGTGCATTATCACCGCTGTCCCTATGCCGCGCTTCCGGAGTTGGTCGATGACGCCAACAACATGTGCCGGGCCATGGTGGAGCGATTTTTCGCCATGGAGGATTTCGTCGGCCATTTCGATATAGTGCACGCCCACGATTGGTTGACCGCGAACGCCATGATCTGGATCAAGCAGGGACGGCCGGATCATCGCACGGTTTTGACCATCCACTCCACCGAATACGGGCGTTGTGGCAATGCCTTTCCCGGTGGACGCTCGCAACGCGTGCGCACGCAGGAGCGTGCGGGAACCTATTGGGCGGATCGTGTCATCACCGTATCCCGGTCGCTGCGCGGTGAAATCGTATGGATGTACGAAACTCCGACCTGGAAAATTGATGTCATTTATAACGGCGTCAGCGCCCATCGCTTCGGGGGAACGGTCAACGGCGGCGAGCTGAAGCGCCGCTACGGCCTGGCGCCGCTGGATCCGCTGGTTCTATTCTGCGGCCGCCTGGAGTGGCAGAAAGGTCCCGATTTACTGATGAGCGCCATTCCCGCGGTGCTCGGAGCAGTGCCCAGCGCCAAGTTTGTGTTCGCCGGTGATGGGGGCATGCATCCCAGCCTGGAACAGTCCGCGCGGCAGCTGGGCGTAGGCCAGGCCGTGCGGTTTCTGGGGCGTCGCGACGGCGACGAACTGGTGCCCTGGTTCAAGAGTGCCGACACGGTTTGCGTACCCAGCCGCAACGAACCGTTTGGCATCGTGGTGCTGGAGGCGTGGAGTGCCGGCAAGCCGGTGGTGGTGACCCAAGTGGGTGGGCCCAGCGAATACGTCTGTCACGATATCAATGGCTTAAAAATCTATCCCCATCGTGATTCCGTCGCCTGGGGCCTGCGCACGATGCTGCGCGATTTCGATCACGCCCGCTGGATGGGCGACAACGGCCGCAGACAGGTGGAAGCCTATTTCACCTGGGACCGTATCGCCCGGGAGACGTTGGCGGTATATGAGTTCGGACGCCGTGATTGGGCCACACTGGCACCCGCCGCGGCGCCCGCGCCGGTGCCGCCTGCGAGCGCCGCCCTGCCCCCGGCGCTGCACGCGAATGGTCAGACCCTGGCTTGAAGGTGGTCTTTCTGGTAACATCAATTTTGAACGGGGCGTAGCGCAGTCTGGTTTAGCGCACTTGACTGGGGGTCAAGGGGTCGCAGGTTCGAATCCTGTCGCCCCGATTTTGGCCGCAGGCCAAAATAGAGCAGGAGGCCTGAGAAAGTAGATAGTAGAGCAAATAAGGCCGACGCAAAAACGTGGCTGCCGCCAAAGTGGACATGCCTCCTGCGGTCTACTCTCTACTTTCTACTTTCTACTCTCATCGCTGGATGGCAAATAGCCTTCACCTTTGAAAAACTCATCGTTTATCAAAAAGCCGTCGCCTTGTTTAGTGGCAATCTTGCCAGTCGCCGTGGTATAAGCGGTCGAAGCACGTTGATGGTGGTCTTGTTTTTATTTCCCGGTCTGCCGTAAATCACCTCCCGCCGCGGGTCTGCCCTTTTTCCTGGGCAACGCTTCTTTCTCGGCAGCCTCTAATCTCGACTTTTGCCATTTGGGGGAGCGCAAACGGTCGAATCCCGCGGAAATCGCGATTTCGGCGCGAGTTGTTGCACCCGCCGTATTTTCCGCGGGTGTGCATAAAGTCCATTGAAAGGCCCGTTAAATCGCGCTTTCCGAAATTGGCAAAAGTCGAGCTCAGATACTGTTTCGTTAAAGTTAAAATCGCCACGGTGCGCCAGCCGGCAGCCGTTGACAGTGGGTTGGAAAGGCATTGCACGATGGGCAAGGTTCTGCGATAGTGGT
>JAKCCC010000126.1 GCA_021838985.1 Planctomycetota bacterium | reverse complement strand
CTCCTTAGGCCATTCCAGCATCGTGCTGCTGCTGGCGGTGCTCGTGGCGCTCGGCGCCAGCCAGATTCACCACCATTTTCCGCTGCTGCAACAGAGCGTGGATATAGTGGGGTCACTGGTCTCGGCGTTATTTCTGCTGGCTATGGGTTTCGTCAATATGTTGGTGTTACGGGAGTCGCTGGCGGCGCTGCGCGCAGCGCGGCGTCAACCAGACGGCCCGGCCATAGCTGCGCCACCGCCACAGGGACTGTTCAACCGCCTTCTGACGCCACTGCTGCGCTCCACCGATCGCAGTTGGAAAATGTATCCAATTGGGGTGTTGTTCGGGCTGGGATTTGACACCGCCACGGAAGTAGCGGTGCTGGGTATTTCCGCAGCCACCGCGATCCAACATATTCCCTTCTGGACCATTCTTTTGTTTCCGACGCTGTTTTGCGCCGGCATGATTCTGCTGGATACCGCCGATGGTTTGCTGATGGCCCGGGCGTACAGCTGGGCCTTGATCCGGGCTTCCCGCAAGCTCTATTACAACGCGATAATGACCGCGGTGACCGTGGTGGTGGCGGTGGTGATTGGTTCGCTGGAAATTGTGGGGCTGGCCCGCCATGATGTCGGCCCGTGGTGGGCCGGCGTGGCGGCCGGCGTGAACCATCACTTCGCGCTGATCGGCGCCGTGATGGTCGCCGCGTTCCTGATCCTGTGGCTGAGTCTGCGGTTGCTTCAGAACTGGCGATTTTCCGAGGTGGCAAAGGTGCGGCGGTAGATTTCACCACGAAGGACACGAAGACGACCGATGGATCACGGTCGCCGTGGCGACTAAACTGCGCCGCGAAGCGCGCGAAAGAAATCCGGATGAGGGATATGGAGATGGTTGCGGTGCGATTTTCGCGGGCTTCGCGGCTTCGCGTGAGATGCGGAATTGTAAGCACCGCGCTTTAGCGCGGTGAACCGATCTGGACGGGTTTTAGGTTATACGGGCTGGGTTTTACGGCTGCGGAAAAAGCGAAATTGTAAGCACCGCGTCGAAGAGTCGCTACGGCGACCTTCGGCGCGGTGAACCGCACGAGGATGGGACCACCCGAAGGCGTAGCGGAGGAGGAATGAGGAGCCGCGAGAGACACGAAAGACGAAGACCGCAGTTTACCCGCCGCGCGGGGATCACACGGATGGCACGGATAAAATTGGTTTTCTCCGTCGATCCGTGTAATCGGTGTAATCCCCTCCGCGGCGGGTAAACTGTCGTGAAAAACACCGAAAAGACGAAATCCAAACACCGCGCTTCAGCGCGGTGAATCGATGCAGATCGGTTCGTCCGTGCGGATGCGCGTTTAGCCCGGATCGTACGATCCCGGGACGGCTCTCTGTGGGGTGTTTGGAAAAGGAGGTGCCTTATGGCATGGCACGATTTATTTCCAGATGACAGTGTTTTCGTGGTGCATTCGCACGAGTTCCGACGCTTGGGCAGCGGCCGGAGGTTGGTAGTGGTCCATACGTACAAGGAGTTGGTCAAGTTCAAAACTGGAAACCGATGGCCACGTCCAGCCAGCGGTCAGGACGCACGGAAATCCGGCTTTGCCCTGATCGAGTTGCTGGTGGTGATTTCGATCATCGCGATCCTTGTTTCCATTCTGCTGCCCGCCTTGGCCAAGGCCCGGGAACAGGCTAACCGCGCGGTCTGTATGGCCAATATCCGCGGGATCATCGAGGCAATGATTACCTACAGCGAGGGTAATGGCGGCGTGTTTCCCGCCACCGAAGGCGGGGTGCCGGAAACCGCTTATGGCGGAGCGTGGAGTGGGTACGATAATGCGCCCATGCAGGCTTATGGCATCAGCCCGGTCCTTTCCACCGCCGCGGCCAACGTACAGGCATGGTACGAATGGCCCGGCCAGATCAGCTGGGATCCCCCGGCTTGCCTGTGGATCATGGTGCTGCAAGGCTACACAACGCCCGCAAGCTTCATCTGCCCCTCCGACGCTATTGCCCAGGCCCCGTCGCTGGAATATACGGGGGGCAGCGGTGGGACCATTCCATATTACAACGGTAATTTCGGTGGGATAAAGAATGGGTGGAGTTTTACCCCCGGCTCGGTTTGGTATAACCCCTACGGCCAAGGAGAAAGCTACTCCATCGCTTTCCCCTGGCCCTACGCCGCCGGCACCGTTCAACCAGCTCCCGGCCGTTATTGGACCACGACCGCGGCCAACGGCGCCGTACCATTGGTGGGCGATATGGCGCCGCTGGATGGCGGCGCCAGCGGCACGCCGGCCGGTGATGGTCCGGGCATGGGTCCGTATCAGCGTATCACCACCACCTTACCGACGGCCAATACCTTTGGCCCGTATATTTACAATTCCGGCAATCATGGCGGCGCCGGTCAGAATGTGGGCTTTGGGGATGACCACGTAACCTGGGAAACCTCACCGTATGTAGGTGAAAATGAGGACAATATTTTCACCTATACCACCGCGACTGGTGTGGTCAATGGAACCACGGACACCAGCCAGGTGGGGCTTACGGGAACCGGCTATGCACCTCTGCCACACATCCGCACTTTGGCGTCGCCGTTTGACACCTGCATGACGCCCGTACGGACGGTGAATCCCGCTACCGCCGCCAGCGGTACTGAGACGCTGGACCAATGGGGAGGTGGATGGGGCACAAATACCGCATGGTAGAGGTCGTACTGGATAGCGCCAGCTCCGCGGTGGTTGCGAACATGGAAATGATTCCGATAGATACAGATTCACCGGAGCATGTCCATGCGGGCAAGCCCCCCGCGCTCCGGATGGCCGCTTGCTTTCCATATGGCGCCGGAGGGATTTTGACGTCAGAATCCCGGACGTTGGCGCCTACGGGCTCCGCCGGTAATGGCAAGAGCCCCGCTGCGGACCGGGGCTGGCCAGCGCAACTTCGCCAAGCCGCTGGGCTGGCGATGGTCTTGGGTTGGCTGATTTGCCCGGGCTGCGGAAAGCCCATGGCCGCTGCAAAGCCGGTAAAGGGTCCCCGCATTGTCAGCACCGTGCCCGCTGCCACGCGGATACTCGTACAGATTGGCGCGGCCAACCGCCTGGTGGGGGTGTCCCCTTATGATCGGCCGGCCCTGCCGCCCGGCGAGCGGAAACTACCCGTGGTGGGGGACTTTTTACATATGGACTACGAAATGCTGCTCCGTGTGCGCCCCACGGCCCTGGTGATTCAGATGGTGCGCAGCCGCATTCCGCCGCATCTGATCACTTTCACCGAGCGGCATCACATTCGCCTGATCAACTTGCATTTGACTACGCTTCGCCAGCTTTACCGGAGCGCTGCCGTTTTGGGGACGCTGGCGGATCATGCCCACGCCGCCCAGCAGCGTGTGGCGCTTCTGAAGCGAAAACTAGATGCGATTTCCCGACGCTACGCCGCCCACCTCCGCCGCGTCGTGCTGATCATTAATCCCAGCCCCATCATGGTGGTGGGGGCGCATAATTTTCTTAATCGTCTGATGGAATTAGCCGGTGCTGTTAACGCGGCGGCGCCGCTCGGCGCCGGTTATCCTATAATCGACCGTGAAACGCTGCTGCGTCTGGCTCCGCAAGTGCTTCTGATCGCGGCGCCGGGCCAACCGCCCCAGCGCGACCCGACGGATCCCCGCCTGGCCCGGTGGCAGCGCCTGCCGATTCCCGCGGTCCAGCAACACCGCGTGTTTCTGGTGACCGCGGAAAACTTCGAAATACCTTCACTGGCGGTGGCACGCCAGGTTCGGTTACTGGGGCGCCTCATTCATCAAACTGGCCGGCCGGCTCGGCAGGCGCTTACGAAAGGTCAGCGATGAATGTTCCTGTTGTCGCCAGGGGTCGCGGCCGGATCGATTGGACCGAAGCCGGAAAACTTCTGCTGCTGGTGGCGGCGACCGCGGCTATCTTAGGACTTTGTGTCCTGGTCGGACCAGGTATTCCGGGCAGCGACACGATGAGCCTCGGCGTTTCATCGGGCGCAATTATGAGGCTGCGGATGGTTGGCGTAGGCTCCGCCGCTATTGTTGGAGCGGCGCTGGCTCTGGCCGGGGTTCTACTGCAAGGGTTGCTGCGTAACCCGTTGGCAGATCCGTACATCCTTGGGATTTCCAGCGGCGCGGCTGCGGGAGTGATGCTCTGGATTGTTTTCAGCGACGCCATCGCTGCCGTGCTGCTGCGCCATCCCTGGTGGGGGTGGCTGCTCGCCCACGGCCAAACCATTCCGGCTCTGGCCGGGGCTTTGTTAACTTGCGTGGTGGTGTTTTTGCTGGGCCGCAAGCGGGGCGGGCTCTTGGATCCGATCACCTTGTTGCTCAGCGGCGTGGTGCTTAGCAGCATCAATGGCGCCTTGATTATGTTTCTGAATAATCTCGTTCCCTACGGGGCTAAAAGTGATATTTTGGATTATCTGTTTGGTTATATCAGTGAAGGCACCGGGCCGCTGACGGTGGGCATCGCCCTAAGTGCGGTGCTGCTGGGCTGGATCGGCGCGCTGGGCATAGGTCCTGCGATGAATATCGGTTCTCTTTCGGATGTGGAAGCTGAAAGTTTGGGCGTTCGGCTGCAGCGTTTGCGCATAACGGCGTTTGTACTCGCGGGCCTGCTCACGGCCGCGTCCATTGCCCTGGCCGGGCCGATCGGCTTTGTCGGTTTAATTTGTCCGCATATCTGCCGCAGCCTTTTCGGCCCGGATCATCGTCGGCTGCTGGTGGTCAGTCCGCTGGTGGGCGCCGCATTTCTCATGCTCGCTGACACTTTTGTACGCTGCACGGGCGCCTGGTTTAACGGTGAGCTGCCGGTGGGGGTGATCACGGCGTTGTGCGGCGGTCCGTTCTTTCTTTACCTGCTTACCCGCCGGAGGACCTGGTCATGACCTCCTCTCCAGCGCCGCGGAAGCCCCTGTCCCCACCCACGGGGTCCCCGTCGCAGGCGCTGCCGTCGCGCCGCCCCGGGGCGGCCTTGACGCTGACTGCCCGCGGCGTGTGCTTTGCTTTCGGTGCGACGGCGCCAAGCCGGTTCGCCCGGCAGCAGCCGTCCAACCGGCGGTCGGTCGACGTGGCGCCAGGCTTTGAATTGGGGCATCCGCCCCGGCGTGTATCTTGGCCCTGGTGGCCCCGCCGGAGCCGACGCGCGGAGCCCACCGACGGTCCGGTAATGGCCCCCGCCAGCGTGTTGGAAAATGTATCTATCGATCTGCCGCCCGGGCAAGTCACGGTTATTCTCGGGCCGAACGGGTCGGGCAAATCCACATTGCTGCACACCTTGCTTGGCTACCTGCGACCCTACCGCGGCGAAGTGCTGTTAAATCGGCAGCCGCTGCGGGAATTCTCCGCCGTGGAACTGGCGGCGGCTATGGCGTTTGTCTCTCAAACGCCATCCGTGGCGTTTGCCTTTACCGTTGAAGAAATCGTGGCGATGGGGCGCTGGCCGCACCGGCGCGATGGCGGACGGCGCCGCCGGGAATGGCTGGGCCGCCATGGCTTGCCCTCCGATCGGGCGGCCGTGGACCAGGCGCTGGACCAGACGCACGTGCGCCATTTGACCGGTCGAACGTTCGCGGAACTCTCTGGCGGTGAACGGCAACGCGTGATCATTGCCCGGGCCTTGGCGCAGGATGCGCCTATCCTGTTGCTGGACGAACCGACGGCCGCGCTGGACCTGTGGCATCAACTGGAGTTGTTGCACCTGCTGCGGGACCTGGCCCACGGTCGGGGGCGCACGGTGGGATGGGTGGCCCATGAGTTGAATCTGGCGCGACGGTTCTGCGACCAAGTGGTGCTGATGAACCATGGCCGGGTTGTTGCGGCCGGTGCACCGGGACAGGTGCTTACGCCGGAAATACTGGAGCCAGTCTACCAGGTGCGGGTCACGGTGGATGGGAACCAGCTCGCCTTCACCCGTCGGTCCGACGGTGTTCCAGCCGGGGTGCCGCCCCTGACCGACTCTTGATTCGGCGCGTCGGCCTTCCTATTTCGCCACCACGAGCCCCAGCGCGGCGCTGGATTCCGCACTGCGGCGGAGTTGCAGCACCGCGTTTCACCGCGGTGAAACGGGACACCCGGGATTGCGTTTGCGTCGCGCGGCTGCGGCGGCAGCCTGGAGCACGGGGGTGGCCGTTCTCCGGATCGCCTCCAGGAAACTTTATGGCGACTCGACTAAGCCCGCCCGCTGGCGGGCAAGCCGAAGTCGCAGTGCTTTCCGAAC
>JAKCCC010000125.1 GCA_021838985.1 Planctomycetota bacterium | reverse complement strand
TTTTCAGTTTTCCGTTTTCGGTTTTCAGCATTTTCGCAGCCCGGAGCAGAAATGACGGGTTGTGCCGCCACCATGGGATTACTCCTTTCACATTTGCACGCCAGCAATCGCCTGCCGGGATTGATGTTCATTCTCTTTCGCCCGCCGTCTGAGGCTATGGACATTCCTATTTCATCATCTGTTCGAGGCTGAAAATCGGCAGATACATGCCGATGACAATCGTACCGATCAGGCTGGCCATCACGAACAGCATGGCCGGCTCCACGAGGGCCACGAGCATGCGCAACTGGCGGTCCAGTTCCGTCTCATAGGTGTTCGAGAGCCGCACCAGTTCCTTGTCGAGCCGGCCGGTTTCCTCGGCGATGGCGATCACTTCAATCACGGAACTGGGCAGCAGTCCACCGCCGGTTCCGAGGCTGCGCGCCAGCGCCGTGCCGCGCTGCACCTGCTCGATGGCCGCGGTGACGGTGTCGGCAAGGGTCTGGTTGCCGATGGCTTCCCGGGCCACCCGCAACGACGCCACCAGCGGCACCCCGGCGCCGAGCAGCGCTCCGAGCAGCCGGGTGAAGCGCACCAGCGCGAAAGTCGCCACGACCCGGCCCAGTACGGGCGTGTGTAAAATGAGCTGCTCCATGCCCCGCCGGCCCGCGGCCGATTGCGCGGTGCGGTACAGCAGCACTGCCCCGATGATGCCCACCGCCAGCACCAACAACCCATAGCGGGTGACCAGATGGCTCACCGCCAGGATCAGCAGGGTCAGCGCGGGCAGCGAACCGCCCAATTGGTGGAACATCTTGGAAAAAGTCGGGATGAAAAATACCAGCAGGAACGACAGCACGCCCGTGGCCAGCACGATCAGCACGCAGGGGTACACCAGCGCCGCCTTTACCTTGCCGGTCAGGTCCCGTTCGCGGGTGCGGAAATCGGCGATCTGCGCCAGCACCAATTCGAGAAAGCCACCGGCTTCCCCGGCCCGCACCATGGCCACATAGATGCTGGAAAAAACACGGGGGTGCTTGGCCAGGGCGTCGGCCAGCGCCGTGCCCCCGACGACATCGTCGTGGATGGCGCCCCACAATTGGCGCGGGGCCGGCGCCAACGCTTCGCGCCGCAGCAATTCCAGCGCCCGCGCCAGGGGCACGCCCCCGGCCAGAAGGTTGGACAACTCGCGGGTAAACCCCTCGAGCTGGGCGCGCTTGACCGATCCGCGGCGCCCCAACGCCCGAGACCGGTTTAACGGCTTCGCCTCGGCCCGTTCTTGTATCTGCACCGGGTGCAGCCCCTGGCCCAGCACCGCGGCGATGGCGGCGCTGCGGCTGTCCGCGGGTATGGTTCCGCGGGTAGTCCGGCCATCCGCCGCCAGTGCCGTATAGTTGAATATCGCCATAATTAAGCCACTATTGCCATGGGGTGCTCAACCCGACGGTTTCCGCGCCGCCCGCCGCCCATCCGGTGGTTTCAGTTACGGACGGGCCTCTTCACCCAGGGCATGCTGCTCGTCCATCGTATTATTCACCACTTCTTCGATGGTGGTGCGGCCCTCGCGCACCAGGCGCCAGCCATCCTCCCAAAGTCCTTTCATCCCCTGTTGCTGCGCCACACGACGCATCTGTCCGGCGGCAGCCCGCCCCAAAATCAGGGTCCGGATATCTTCCGTTACCGGCATCATTTCGAATACGCCCTGCCGACCGCGGTAGCCCGTGCCCATGCAGGCGCGACAACCGCGGCCGTGGTAGACGACTTCCGGCACCACCGCCCCGTATTGCGCCTGCAAGGCGCCCGGCGTACCGGGAACGCTGGGCGCGACCTCCTTACACTCCGGGCAGATCAGCCGCACCAGGCGCTGGGCCAGAACCAGTTCCAAGCTCGACGCCACCAGGTAGGGTTCCACCCCCATATCGATCAAGCGGGTCGAAGCGCTCGGGGCGTCGTTGGTGTGCAGGGTGCTGAAAACGAGATGGCCCGTCAGCGACGCCTGCACGGCGATCTGCGCGGTCTCACCATCGCGGATCTCCCCGACCAGAACCACGTCCGGATCATGCCTCAGAATCGAACGCAATCCTGTGGCAAACGTCAAGCCCGCTTTCGTCGCCACCTGGATCTGGTTGATCCCGCGCAGCTGGTACTCCACCGGATCTTCAATGGTGATGATCTTGCGCTGCACGGTGTTGATCCGCGAAAGCGCCGCGTAGAGGGTGGTGGTTTTACCCGAACCCGTCGGACCCGTCACCAGGACGATGCCATGTGGCAACTCCAGGATGCGCTCAAACCGCGCGCGGTCGCGCGGGGCCATGCCCAGGTGTTCCAGCCCCAGCAGGGTGTCGCCGCGGTCGAGAATGCGCAACACCACCGCCTCGCCGTGAATCATCGGAATCACCGACACCCGCAGATCGATTTCGCGCCCCGCCATCTTCACCCGGATCCGTCCATCCTGCGGCAGACGCTTCTCGGCGATGTCCAGATGACTTAAGATTTTCAGCCGGGATACAATCGCCGCGTGATAGCGGCGCACCTCCGGCGGAATATTCGCCTCCTGCAGCACGCCGTCAATGCGGTACCGCACGCGCAGCTGGTTCTCAAACGGCTCCACATGCACGTCGGTGGCCCGAAGCTCCAACGCTTCGGCCAACACCTGATTGACAAAGCGAATGATTGAGGCGTCCTGCGCCGCCACCGTAAGGTCCAGGTCTTCATCGGCGTGGCCGTTCTCAATGACATTGACCTCGGCCTCTCCGGCCAGCGATTGCAGGGTGTCGGCCCCCACGCCGAGCAGCCGCTTGGTGCAGCGGTCAATTTCCCCGCGGGGACAAAGCACGGGGCGCACCTCCCGGGCGGCGGCCAAGCGCAGTTCATCCAGCCCGGCGGTGTCGAACAGGTCGCCCGTCGCCACCACCAACACTCCGCCTTCTTCACGCAACGGCAATAAGTGGAACTTCAGCAGGATGCGCACGGGGAACTGCGCCAGGAATGGCTTGGCGACCGCGCCATCGACCGCCTCCAGATAGGGCACGCCGAAATGCTCCGCCAGCGCGCGCAGCGCTGCCGCCTCGGGCGCCGCCTGCCGGATCACTTCGTCCAGCGGGGCCGTTCGCGCCGCGGTGCGCAGCTTATCGGCGCCCGCGGCATCCAACACACCGGCGTGCTTCAGGATTGCCGCCACATCATCCATAATCGTGCCCACCAGCGCCAAGCCCGCCCCTCTACCCGACCGGCCCGCTGGGACCGGCGGTTGCCCGGTTGCCTCCGAAGCGCTGGTGGCTAAGTTCGGTGGACCGGGGGCTCAGAGCCGGTCTAGTAATCGAGCAGGCCCTGCTCCACCAGTACCGCTTCTTGGCGGAGCGTCAACAATCCGCGGAGATGGCGCTGGGCCGCCATGAGTTTCGTCGCAGCCGCCTCCCGGGCCAGGCGCAACGCCGCCAGCTTGCCCTTGAGCTGCGCCACGGTCGCGTGAGGATCGCGCAATGTTTCTGCCAGAGCCTGCATGGCCTGGACCAGGGGATTGGCCGGCAAAGCCATGCCGTGACCATGGAACCGCCACATAAAAGCCGCGAGGCGCGATTCGAACTGAAGCTGCTGAACCTGCTGCACTTGCGGTTTAAGCACCGCCCATTCCGCATCCGTCACCTTGAGTTCCTGCTTGATGCGATTGAGCATCCGCTGCCGAATCCGCTGGAAGTTCATCCCCCTCCAGCCGTGATGGCGACCGGCAAATTGCGCCGGCCCGTCAGGCCCAGGGGCGCCTGGACCAAGACCACGGGGCGCCGCCGACCGGACCGCCCCCGCCCAGCTGAGGCTTAGCACCAGCGCCAGCACCCCGCAAAGACTGTTCGCTCGGCACATCGCGCGACTCCCGTGCCTGGACCTACCAGCCTAAACGCATGAACCGACGGATAGTTACGGCTTAGGACGGATCGCTTCACCGTCGACGGTTTCGACGGTCGCCGTCTCGAACTGGCGCCACCCCTGCCCGGTGTGGAGGCGCAGAGCGCCGGTGATGGTGATTCCAGCGGCGCGGCCCGTGACGATTGCGCCGCCGCTGCGGACCGTGACGAGCCTGCCCGCCAAAGCATCCAGGCGGCCAATGGCGGCGAGCAGGGCGGCGCGGCGGCCGGCGCCGGCCAGGGCCTGGCGCGCCGCCGTGTCCAGGTGCCGCAGCACCTCGTGCAACAGCGCCTCGAGATGGTACGACCGGCCCGTGCTGGCGCGCCAGCTCGTCGCCAAAGATTTCCAACCGCCTCCCCAGGCGCGGGGATCATTATTAATATTGATACCCACCCCCACCACCAAGGCCCGACGCTGACCTGCGCAGACCCCCTGGCACAACACCCCGGCGATTTTTTTATCATCCAAGAGTACATCGTTCGGCCAGCGGAGGACGGCGGTCAGGCCCCGGGACCGTGCGACACGCACAATTCCCACTCCCATGGCCAGGGGCAGCAGAGGCGCCAGACCCTGGCCCGCCGCGGCGTCCTCCACGGGCCAGGGAGCGAAAACCGCACTTAAATACAAACCTCCCGGGGGACTGCGCCAGCGGCGGCCATGCTGCCCATAACCATGGGTTTGCGTTCGCGCTACGTACGCGGCCACCAGCGCCCCGGGCGCATCCGTGGTCTGTCGCATCAGCAGGCGGCGGGCGTGGGCCAGCGCCAGCGTCTGGGTGGAAGGGATGGTTCGGTAGCGGTAAATCCGCCAGGGGGTGGCCATAGTTGCTGTCGCCGCAACGCCGCAACATCGGATGATGATCGGACGGTTGGTACCCGCTCGTAAGGCCGCCTAGCCGCAAAGGCGGTCTATCCCGGCGTGCCGGAGCTAGCCTCCGGCGGGGCCAGCGGTGGGCACGGTCGATCCGCCTGCCGGCCAGTACTGGCGCATTTTTTTACGCAGGAAGGCGACACTGCCGCGCAGTTGCTCCATGCCGTCCACGCCGTCCTCAATGCTGATCCAGCCGTCAAAGCCGGCCGCACGGAGTTCCGTGAAAATCGCGTCGTAATCGTTCATGCCGCGCCCGATTTCACCATGGTGCAGCCGTTGGGCGTAGCCGAGCACATCTTCCTCGCGGCGCAGGTCGTCCAGCGTGCCTTCGGCCAGATAGCGGTCGCTGGCGTGCATCGTGACCACGCGATGTTTGATCCGCCGCAGCAACTCCAGCGGATCTTCGCCGGCCAGGATGGTATTGCTCGGGTCGTAGTTGACGCCGAAATTGGGGGCCTCGATTCGCCCCAGCAGCTCGCAGAAAATATCCATTTTCTGGGCGAATTCGGGATACTGCCAGAAGCCATCCTTGTAATGATTTTCCAGAATCAACGTCACCGAGCGCTCGGCCGCGTAGGGCAGGCACTGCTGGATGCATTCCACCACGTAGTTCAGGCCATCCTGGCGTTTGACTTCCGGCCGGCGCTGGCCGGAAAGCACCCGACAATACTGGCCGCCTAGGGCGACAGTCATATCGATGAAACGCTTTTCCCGCGCCACCTCACGGGCGCGAAAAGCCGGGTCCGGATGGCTGAAATCGGGCGAACAGCAGAGCATGGGAATGCACCGCCCCTGGGCTTCGACCAACTTCCGGAAGGCCGGCCACTGGCGCTCATCCTTCAAGTCGGTAAATCCGCTGTAAAATTCCAGGCCCTCGACCTCCAAGCCCCCCGCCAGATCAATCCACTGGCGCAGGGACATGGAGCCATCCACACATAACCCATCCAGAAACGCTTTGGGAAATGCCGCCAGGCGGGGCATTTTAGTCTCCTTTGTTCGGATTGCGGCCGATGATCGGATACTGTTCCAGTTCCAGAACGCTGCCGGAAACAGGTCGGCTTTCATCGCCCAGCCAGTATACCGCCGCCGCGGCGATATGCTCCGGTGTAAGTATCCGGCCCGAGGGCGCGAAGGCGCGGGGGATATGCTCCGGCCAATCGGCGGGAAATCCCTGTCCCAGTTTCAATTTATATTCGTTGGGCGTAAGCACCCAGCCCACATTGAAATGATTCACCCGCACCCCGCGCGGCGCCAAACCGTCGGCCAGATTCCGGGATAAGGTCATGAGCGCCCCCTTGGAAACGCTGTAAGCCAGGAGAGCCGGTTCCCCGGTGTAGGCGTTGATCGAGCCGATGTTCAGCACGCTGCCGCGGCTTTTCACCAGATCTTCCAGAGCCGCCTGAACCAGCAACAGCGGAGCGCGTACGTTCGTGGCCATCACGCGGTCGAACAGGGCGGCAGCCGTTTGTTGAATATTGG
>JAKCCC010000124.1 GCA_021838985.1 Planctomycetota bacterium | reverse complement strand
TCCGATCGACCAGATCGTGCAGGCGGTTACGGCCGACTGGCGGGAGTACAATCTCACGCCCTTCTTCCACAGTCCCTTGCATAGCCTTGACGCGATTGCCTATCGCCAGGAAATCATGCGGGACCTGGAAAACCCGGGGCGAAGGCAGATCGTTCAGAATTTCTCCCAGGCGATGCGCCAGATGCGCCTGTGCCTGCCGCGCCCCACGGAACGCTACTACCAGTACGACGCGGAACGCCGTCTGCTCAATGCGGTACGCCTCTACTGCCAGGCGGTCCAACACTTCGCCAATGGTTTGGCCCGGGAGGACCTGCAGTCGCGCGGCCTGCGCGCGTGGCGCGCGTATCTGGCCGAGTATGTGGCCGCGGCCCCCTTCAGGACGCTGGCCTCGGACGCGGCAAGACTGGCGGCGGACCTTGCTGCCATCCGCTACAGTCTGATTATTTATGACGGCTGCGTGACGGTGCGGCCCTACCACGGTGAAAGTGACTACAGCGCCATCGTCGAAGCGACGTTCGCAAAATTCAGACGCGGCAATGGGCGCGACTACCGCGCGAAAGTGGCCGCCGCGTCCTGTATGACCCCCATCCAGGCGCAGGTGGTTGCACGCGTCGCACGCCTGCATCCGGAAGCCTTCCAAGCCCTGGAAGCCTTTGCGGCCCGGCACACGAGCTATCTGGAAGAAACCATCGCCCGGTTCGACCGCGAGGTGCAGTTCTATATCGCGTATCTGACGTATCTGGAAAGATTCCGCCGCGCCGGCCTGAACTTCTGCTACGCCCGCCTCTCCGATCAATCGAAAGAAATCGATGTCCGGGAGGGGTTTGATCTGGCGCTGGCCGGAAAACTGATTGACGAAAAAGCGCCCCTTATCCGCAATGACTTTTTCCTGCGCGGGCCGGAACGCGTCTTCGTCGTCTCCGGGCCGAACCAGGGGGGCAAAACGACTTTCGCCCGCATGTTCGGCCAGTTGCATTATCTAGCCGCTCTGGGTTGCGCCGTTCCAGGCGCCCAGGCGCGTCTGTTTCTCTGCGACCGCATCTTCACCTATTTTGAGAAGCAGGAAGACCCGGCGACACTCCGCGGCAAACTGCATGATGACCTCGTCCGCATTCGCCACATCCTGGACCAGGCCACGCCCCAGAGCCTTATCGTGATGAATGAGATTTTTTCGTCAACGACACTCCAAGACGCGGTTTACCTGGGCCAGCGGATCATGGCGCGAATTTCCGACTTGGATCTGCTGGGCGTCTGCGTCACGTTTCTGGATGAACTGGCGTCATTCAACGAGAAAACCGTCAGCATCGTCAGCCTGGTCGACCCGGCCAATCCGGCGGTCCGCACCTACAAACTGCAGCGCCGGCCGGCCGATGGTCTCGCCTACGCCCTGGCCATCGCCCAGAAGCACCAGGTGACCTACGCCGCATTAAAGGAGCGGATCCAGGCATGAAAGTACTTTTGATGCACCGGGATCGGGACCTGGATATAGCACAGGAATTGCCGTGGAATGCGGCGGCTTTGCGGCAAGACCTGGAATTGAACACGCTGCTGGAGGCGATGGCGGGTCCCGATAAATTCGTGTTCGCGGTAGCGAGCCAAGTGCTGCTATCCGGCTTGGCCAACGATACCGCGACGATCCTGTACCGGCAGGCCAACTTACGGGATGCCCTGCAAAGCCCCGCTGTTATCAGGGACCTGTACCGCCTGGCGAGCGAAGTGATGTGCCGAAGGCGGAAACAGTGGTTCGGCTTTTTCAGTCGCTATCCCAGCGGCATCCTCTACGACGCCATCGACCTGATGGAAATGTTTGTGGGTATGCTTCGCCGGCTGCGCCGCAGCGCCCAGGAACATGCGGGCCTGTTTTCATCCGAGGGTTTCACAGCATTTTTCGCGAGGATCGAACGGGAACTGGATGAGGCTTATCTTGCCCGCATCCAGGAGCATCTCGAAGCGCTCAAGTTCCATAAGGGGGTCCCGCTGAGCGCCCAGCTGGGCGAAAACAACGAAGGCGCCAACTATGTGCTGCATCCTCCGGTAAACGCCCGAGGACCAAACTGGCTGCGGCGTCTCGCCGGCTTCTCTTCCGCGAGCTTTACGTTTCGGCTGCACCCGCGCGACGAGGCGGGAGCGCGGATACTCTCGGAAATCCGGGACCGTGGCATTAATCTGGCGGCCAATGCGTTGGCCCAATCCGCGGAACATATTCTAAGCTTTGTGGAGATGCTGCGGAGCGAGTTGGCTTTCTACGTGGGCTGCCTGAATCTGCACGATCGGCTGCTCGCCAAGGGTGAGCCGACATGTTTTCCCACGCCAGCCGCCGCCGGGGAGCGCCGGTGCCGCTTCCGCGGTCTTTACGACCCCTGCCTTGCTCTGCGGATGGCCGGTCGAGTTGTCGGCAACACGGCCGACGCTGATGGCCGGGACCTGGTCATCATCACGGGCGCCAACCACGGGGGCAAATCGGTGTTTCTGCGCAGCATCGGCCTGGCGCAGTTGATGATGCAGTGCGGCATGTTTGTCGCGGCCGAATCCTTCACGGCCGAGCTATGCCCCGGGCTGTGCACCCACTACCGCCGGCCCGAAGATCCGACGATGAGACAGGGAAAACTCGATGAAGAACTGGGACGGATGAGCGAAATCGCCGAACATCTTTCACCCCAGGCGCTGCTGTTATGCAACGAATCTTTCGCCGCCACCAACGAACGCGAAGGATCGGAAATCGCCCGGCAGATCGTCATGGCCCTGGTGGAGAAACGCATCAAGGTTTTTTTCGTGACGCACCTGTATGAATTCGCCGACGGGTTGTACACGGGGATGGCGGCGCAGGCCAGTTCCGGCCGGGCCAGCCCGAAGGGAGTGGGGGCCCTCTTCCTTCGCGCCGAAAGACTCGCCGACGGGACCCGAACCTTCCGCATTCGCGAGGGCGAGCCGTTACAGACCAGTTATGGCGAAGATGTATACCGGCAGGTGTTCGCGGCGGATTTCGCCGTTCACGATGAAAGCGCCTGCCCACGTGGGCTGCGCCAGCCTAACCCGGAATTTCCCGCTTAACCGCGGAGGCGTAGAGGAACGCAGAGATAAAAGGAAATAGCGAAAGGTTTCAGGCCGTGGCCATCGACACACGGTATCTTTACCCGTTCCACGAGCTACCATGGTAACTGCTTAATTCCAATACCCTCGGTGGCTCCTGCGTCCACTGCGGTGAAATATTGGGGTTAAAGGCGACCCGGGTCCGTAGCCAATACCAGGCGGAGGTTAAAGTGACGAACCGAAGAACCCGCCCGTCTGTCGAGCGGGACGAACGGCGTGAAAATCTGCTTCGCCCCTCGCGTCACCTGGGCTACGACCGCGACGCGATCGCCATGCACCTCATGGGCCGCGAGGCGTTCACCATCGCGGAGCCGCAGTTCCGGCGCGCCGTCTGGCTAAATCCCTACGAGCCGCTGTTCAAGGCGCATCTGGCGTGGTGTCTGTTCCGACAGCATCGCTACGCCGAGGCGCTGCCGATCATCAAGGAGGCCATCGCCCAGCAACCGGAGGCGCCACGCTTCAAGGAACTCCAGCGGCTGATTGAAAGCAGAATCAATGACCGCGCCAGCACCAAACAGCCCAGCTATTCCCTGGACAGACCCCTATAGCGACGTTTTGAATCCTTATACAGACGAACGACGGAGATTGCACCGTCAAGGCGCAGGGAGCGCCAAGAATTTGACGGGGAACTCGCGGCGCGAGGATTATTGTTACCGATGTGGTCATTGGCCGTGGCCGAGAGGACAGGGTCGCTGTGATATGGAGATAATCAGGTGGCTGTCCCAAATGGCAGACAGACCCCGACATTCTCGGATCACTCCCGGCACTGAGGTGGGCCGCACGCCTGGCCCGCCGCCTGGCCATTCCGACCGGTACGCCGCGCCACGTCATGCGCGGAGGAAAAATAGTCAACATTGCTACAAAGCGCCGTGTCGGCGTGGTGGATCGTTCGAGCTAATTGAAAATCGGCAAGCCACAATTGCCCGTTCTTCATCCCTTTTCGTGTTCATGCAGGAGCGCGGCGGTGGGGGAACTTGAGAAGGTTAGCAAGGTGGCGGGTCAAGATTGTCAAGTTCGTTTAGTTCGTAACCACTTGTAAAGCAATAGCTTGCTTCAAGATTATCAAGATTATCAATTCTAAATCATGCCGGGCGGTTTACCAGGGACCGGGGAACAGGGAATTAGGGAGCAGCGAGTGGGGAACGGGGATCAGGCTCGGCGGTGGCTGGGAGCGGTGGGTATTTAGTTGTCAAAGAACCAGCGGTCAGCGATCAGCAAATATAGGCTGAAAGCCGAAGGCGGAGTGCCGCTCGCTCGTTATTTAAGTTATAGCGGGGGTGGGGTGGGGATAATGGGCATGCGAGCCGTCGGACGGGCGCTCGACTATGCTTTGTGATGAATCGTTCGAGTTAATCAAAATCCAAAATCGCCCCGTTGTCCCCCTCCAGCTTGTTTCCGCCTTCCGTCGTTCTCCTGGTCGCCTGCTCTCCCTTCACCCACTCTCGGCGCAGCCGCCCCCTGGGGTGCAGCCAGGGAAGATCGCAAAATACCGCGAGTGCCCCCCCCGTAGGGCCTTGACGCAGCCGGGCCGCGCGCGCGTAATCTCGGTATGGGCATCGTGCCTGTGATAGTGACGCTCGTCGTCGGGGTAGCGACGCAACTGGCGGTCGACGTCGTGGCTGCCGGCATGCGCTGTGTCGCGCGGCGAATCGTAGCGGCGGTCGCCGCCCCAAAAAATGGCTTAATGTTGTCCTGTGCATAAAACCGAATTTGCTATCCCCGCCTGCCAGCGAGCGTCCCGCTAAATCCGGCCGTAGTGATCTGGATTGCGCTCAACTTTGCTGAGGCTGTCCGCGGGACGCACCTCAAACCAGTCGTTTGCTCGGCGGTAGCCGAAAAGCCTCCAGGAAATATTCGCCAGCGGCCTTAGGTCAACCCGGGTTCCGGGTGGCACGACCAAAGAAAGCTTGTGCGTACCTGGGATAGACACGTCGGGCGCGTTTTTAATCATGAGGTTGGAAGGTTCTTCCGGAAAAGTGGGAAAACATCGGAACCTGGCTGCGTAATAATGGGGCGTTGCGTATCGCTGCCGGTAGCGCGGCGGGTCGGGTTGGATATTGGTAACCCAACAGCAAAGAATGCAGGGCGTTGCGCCTTGCAGAAAAGCATATAAGTCGGATGCGTGCTTCAGGCGGTATAGCGCCGCCCGTGCAACGATGCCGATTGGGGTCTCGCCGTTTACCGGGATCTTGTGAACCCGGTGAGTGGGGAATTGTTCGCGAATGGTGCGTGCGAAACTGTTCTGCCAGCTTCGCGTCACCATCCAATTCGCGATGGCCTGCTGACCAGTTTCCCGGAGGCGCACGGCCCACCGCAACTCTTCAAGAAGGACAGGTCGGTCCGCGTAGTCGCCCTCAAGGGCTTCGCGGATATGCCTTTTTCGGGCAGTGTTCCGCACATCAATTTGAGTTGTGGGCGGCTGGCCGACCATATTGACGGACCGTTTTTCGTGGGGCGCGAAACCGGAGCAGCACAGGCCCCGGCCGTCTCGCCTAACCCTTCACCACCACCGTGCCCGCCGCGTCGTTGCCGAACACGTCCACCACGCGCACGGCGATGGTATGCGTCTTCCCCGCCTCCAGATTTTGCGTCACGGTGACCGGCACGGTTTTGGCTTTCTTGCCGTTGCCGCGAATGGCCTGCCATTGGCTCTTGAACGTGACGCCGTCGTAATTGAAGTCCACGGCCCAATAATCGATCAGCACGGCGAAATTTTCTTTCACCAGTTCCCGCAGCTTTTCCTTGTCCTTCTCCGGCACGGGCAGGTCGAAAATCACGTAGCGTTCGATGCCGAGCGTCACTTCGCGTTGGCCTTCGCTTTTTTCGCCCAGTTTGGCCGCGGCGAGTTTCAAATACGGCTTTTCATGGAATTGAATCTTATCGGCGAGTTTGTCGATGTCCGCTTCCGTCTTGGCTTTTTTCAGATAATCGTAGACATCCGGCGGGATCAGGCGTTTTTCGACCTTTACCTGCAGCGGCTTTTTGGCCGCTTTTAGACGCGTTTCCCAGGCTTCATCGTAGTTGTACCTGGTATGAATACATTCAGAGGAATTGATGGAAGCGAAGCGCCCCTCAGTGAAGTCGGAGTCTGTGGTATCCTGCGGCCACTGGGTACGGGGCGAACTGAGTTCGGTGCATCGCAT
>JAKCCC010000123.1 GCA_021838985.1 Planctomycetota bacterium | reverse complement strand
AAAACTGGCGGCGGGGCGTTGAGGTGGCGCTGCAACCGGCCCCGTCGCCCCAGGAGTCCCCATGATTCTTAATATTATCCGCGTGATCTTCTTCCTGCTGGTGCTGACGGTGGCGGAGATTTATCTCGGCCATCTGATGGAGAGTTCCTTTTGGTCCTACGCCATCATGTATGGCGGCGTGGTGCTGGCTACGGCGGTGATTCTGTTTGATTTCCTGTTCAAGAAAAAGAACCTGGCTGCGATCTCCGGCCTGTTTCTGGGGGTGCTGGTGGGCATGGTGGTGGCCTGGGGCTTAGGCTACCTGGTGCAACAGGTGGCCGTGACGTTCCTGCTGCCGGCGACCCTGGCGGCCCAGGCGCCCCTGCTGGAAGGGATCAAACTGTTGCTGGTGCTGGTATGCGTCTATGCGGCGGTATCCGTTATTCTCCAGACCCGCGATGACTTCCGCTTCATCATTCCCTATGTTGAGTTCAACCGCGCCAAACGGGGGCCGCGGCCATTTATCCTCGACACCAGCGTGATCATTGACGGGCGCATCGCGGATGTGGCGGCCACGGGCATCTTCGAGAGCCGGGTGATGGTGCCGCAGTTCGTGATCCAGGAGCTGCAAAATGTGGCGGACTCGAAAGATAAACTCAAACGCAGCTACGGCCGTCGCGGATTGGACGTGCTGCGCCGGATGCAGAAGATGCCCCGCGTGGATTTGTACGTGTGGGATGGCACGTTGCCGGAAAGCGCCGCGGTGCAGGGCGTGGACCTGAAGCTGGTGGCCCTGGCCCGGCAGGAGAATGGTCGCCTGGTGACGGACGATTACAACCTCAACAAGGTGGCGGCGCTACATGAAGTGGAAGTGATCAATCTCAATGATTTGACCAATGCCCTCAAGCCGCTGGCGGCCCCCGGGGAACAGCTGCACGTACGCATCATCAAGCGGGGCGAAACGCCCAACCAAGGCGTCGGCTACCTGGAGGACGGCACGATGGTAGTGGTGGAGGAGGCCCGTCCCCACATTGGCCAGGAGGTGGATGTGTTCGTCACCAACGTGGTGCAAACCTCGGCCGGCCGCATGATTTTCAGCCAATTGGAGCCGCCGCCCGGCGTCCGCGTTGCCCACGGCACCCGCCCGGTGGAGCTGTAAACGGAAAGGATGCCGATGCGCCCGGTCGCTTCACCTGGCGTGACCACCCGCGGCCCCGAATTCGTCCTCCGGTGCCTGTTCTGGTGGACGGTGCTCCTGGCCGGCCTGTCGATTCTGGCCTACCTGTTGGTTTTCGTGAACGGCCGTTTACTCCATCTGTCCTATCCCTACAACACGATCCTGTTTCTGCCATCCCTGCGCTTCGGCGACTTTACGACTTTCTACCGCCAATGCGCGCATTTCGGAACGCCGCAGTTCTGGGCGCACGACCGTGGGGCGCTCAATTATCCTGCGCCGGCGGTGTACGTTCTGCTTCCCTTTTTCCGCATGTTTCCGCACCATCCGCGAATGGCGGCGGGCGCCTATGACTTAACCGTGGCGGGGCTGGCCCTTCTGGCAGCCCTGCGGCTGGCGTGGTCGGCGCGGCGCAGCACGCTGTCCGGTCCGCTGGCTGCTGTGCTGGCCCTGACCCTGGTGACCTCGTACCCGCTGATGTTTATGGCTGACCGTGCGAATGTGGAAGGAGCGGCCTGGCTGGCGGCGATCCTGGGCACATGGGCATTCGTACGCGGGAGCCATAGCATCGCCGCTGTCTGTTTCGCCGGCGCGGCGGCCATCAAACTAGCGCCGCTGGTGTTGATCTTCCTGTTGCTGCGCCGACGCGACTGGAAAAATGCCGCCCTGTTCGTAGCAACGTTCCTGGCCCTGAATGTGGCGGCGATGTGGTTCCTGGCGCCGAATTTCGTTTCTACGTTACGGCATATCGTGCATGGTATCTCCAGCTTCCAGGGAAGATTTTTTGTGGTCTTTCCACGCGGCATCGGGGTGGATCATTCGTTCTTCGGGCTGATCAAACAGCCGCTGTGGTGGATTGATTATCTTTCGGGCGCCGCACCGGCCTGGCAGCTTGCGGCCAGCAGGGTCTGTCAGTTGGCGTACCGGCTCGCCTGGGTCGTGGCCGCGGGGTTTCTGATCCTGCGTTTCCGCCGCCTGCCGATGCTGAATTGCCTGTTCGCGGTGTTTATCGTGCAGATGGTGGCTCTCCCTGAATCCTATGATTACACGTTGCTGTATTTGTACATTCCATGGACCGTTTTTATCATGCTGTACCTGGGGCAGGAAGTTTATGCTCAGCGGGCGACGTTGCCGCTGGCCAAGGTCCTGGCGATTCTCGTTCCCTGCGCTATTGCCTTCACGCCCCAACAATGCTACCTGGTGTTGCCCTACGGCATCAGCTTCGCGGGGCAGATCAAGGCCCTGGCCCTGCTGTACCTGTTGATCGTGGCCGCCCGCGTGCCTCTGCCGTGCCGGGCTTTCGCAGAGCCACCCGAGCCGAGGGTGGCGGCGGTCAGCGCCCCGGGACCTGCCGCGTGATGAAGCTTGCCATTTGTTCCCCGACGTAATCGAGCATGTCCGGGGTCAGGCCGGGATAAACGCCCACCCAGAAAGTCTGCTTCATAATACGCTCCGTGTTTTCCAGGTTTCCCACCACCCGGTACCGCTGGTGGCGCATATACGGTTGACGGGTCAGATTACCCGCAAATAACAGCCGGGTACCGATCTTCTTTTCATTTAAATGGTTGATCAGAGCGACCCGCGTGAACGGAGCGTCGTCCCGGATGGTGATGGGAAAACCAAACCAGGATGGTTGGCTCTTCGCGGTGGCCTGCGGCAGAATCAAAAATTCCTGCAAGCCGTCGAGCCGTCGCCTTAAGTGCTCGAAATTGGCCTGGCGCGCCGCGCTGAAACGCGGCAGCTTATCCAGTTGGGCCAGGCCACAGGCCGCCTGCATATCCGTGATTTTCATGTTGTATCCCATATGCGAGTAGATATATTTATGATCGTAGCCGAAGGGCAAATCCCCCAACTGCCAGCCAAAACGCTTTTTACAGGTATTCTCATGTCCCGGGGCGCAATAGCAGTCGCGGCCCCAATCCCGATAAGAGGCCAGAATAAGTTGCAGCAACGGGCTGCCGGTGAACACCGCGCCGCCTTCGCCCATGGTGATATGATGGGCGGGGTAGCAGCTTAAGGTCCCCACGTCGCCGAAACCGCCTACGGGCCGGCCGGCATAACGGGCCCCCAGGGCGTCGCAGCAATCCTCCACCAGCCACAAACGGTGGCGGCGGCAGAATTCCCCCACCGCGTCCAGGTTGTAGGGATTGCCCAACGTATGGGCCAGCATCACCGCGCGGGTATGGGGGCTTAGAGCCTCGGTCAGATAACGCACGTCGATGTTGTAAGTGGGAATCTCCACATCCACAAAAACCGGCGTGGCCCCGTTCTGCATGATCGGATTGACCGTGGTGGGAAAACTTGCGGCGACGGTGATGACTTCATCGCCGGGCTGGATGGCGCGCTGACCGAGTTTCGGAGAACACAGCGCGCTGAAAGCCAGTAGATTAGCCGAGGATCCGGAATTGACGCTCAGCACGTATCGCGTCTGTAGAAGCTCCGCCAGCTTGTGTTCAAAAGCCGTGTTGAAACGACCGGCGGTCAACCAGCCGTCCAAGGCGGCTTCAATGATGGCGCGGGTTTCGGCTGCGTCAATCACCCGGCCCGCCGGCGGGATAACCGTGACCCCCGGTTCAAAATGCTTTTGCGGGGCCGCCGCGACATATTGCTCAGCCAATTGGAGGATCTGCTGGCGTAATTCGTCCTGACTATTCATCGCCATGTCCGTACCATCGGCGTTCCGGCTGGCGCCGCGGCCGTGCGTGATGCGGGCCGCATGCCCGCACTACCTTTGGCCGCCGCGCCAGGCTTAACGCCCGGGCGCCCGAATGTGGGCGGTTTCCATTGGCACGCCGATCGCGTCGCTCTCGAAAGCGTCGATCTGACTTAAACCAAACGTCCGCATATCCTCGCCCGCCAGATGGGCCCGATACCAACGCACGGTTTCCTCCACCGCCCGGGCCAATCGCCAACACGGTCGCCAGCGTAATTGGCTGACCGCCTTGTCGATATTAAGGCGCAGCGCGCCAGCCTCCGGCGGCTGCCGCGGATCGCTCTGGTCCACCCACGTTCCGCCGCCCCAAGCGGCACAAAAACGTTGCACCAACTGCCGAACCGAAATCTCTGCCCCGTGCTGCGGGCCGAAGTTCCAGGCACTGCAGAGCGCGGCGTCATCCGAGCGCAGCATCGAGCCCGCCAGCGTCAGATAACCCGCCAACGGATCGAGCACATGTTGCCATGGGCGAATGGCGTCCGGATTACGCACGGGAATAGGGGCACCTTTCGACAAATGGGTGATGGCATCGACGGCGATCCGATCCGGCGCCCAGTCGCCCCCGCCGAGCACGTTGCCCGCCCGCACCGAGGCCAGTTTGATGCGATGCTCCCGCACACGCTCCGGGGCGAAAAATGACCGCCGATACGCCGCGGTAACCAGCTCGGCCGCCGCCTTGCTGGCGCTGTATGGATCGGCCCCGCCGAGCGGATCCGTTTCCCGGAATTCCCGCGTGGCCTCGCAATTCTCATAGCACTTGTCGCTGGTGACGATGAGCACCACGCAGCCCCGGCCGCGCCGGCGCACCGCTTCCAGCAGGTTGGCGGTTCCCAGCGCGTTGATCTCGAACGTTTCATGCGGCTGCGCATAACCGGTGCGAACCAGCGCCTGGGCGGCCAGATGAAATATGACTTCTGGATCCGCCGCATTAAGCGCCGCCTGCAAGCGCGGCACATCCCGAACATCCGCTTCGGTATGGCCGGTGAAAAGCGAGCGCACCTGCGCCGCCTCAAAATGGTTGGGATGGGTCGGCGGCGGCAGAGCGTAGCCAAAGAGCCGGGCGCCCAGGCGGTGCAGCCACAGACTCAACCATGATCCTTTGAATCCCGTGTGCCCGGTCAGAAAAACCCGCCGGCCATCCCAAAGGCGCTCGTCGAGGGAATCGGTCATGGCCATATTTTCCAGGGCGCGGCGCCTTGCTCCCACAACATTTCCAGATGCTGCTTGTCCCGCAGCATATCCATCGGCCGCCAGAAGCCGCGGTGCTGGAACGCCTGCAGTTGACCTTCCTGGGCCAGCCGTTCCAGCGGCTCGGCCTCCCAGAGGGTTTCATCACCGGCGATATAGTCGAGTACGCCGGTCTTTAAAACAAAAAAGCCGCCATTGATCCACCCCCCGTCACCGGGCGGTTTTTCCAGAAAGTTTTTTACGGTTCGGCCCTGGATATTCAAGGCCCCGAAACGACCGGGAGGCTGCACCGCGGTAATGGTGGCCTTGCACCCGTGGCTGGCATGGAATGCCAGCAGCTGTTTGATGTTTACATCGGCCAGGCCGTCGCCGTAAGTCAGGCAGAAATCCTCCGCCCCCAGATATGCCCGTACCCGCCGCAGCCGTCCACCGGTTTGAGTTTTGTCGCCGGTATCCACCAACGTCACCTGCCAGGGTTCGGCTTGGTTTTGATGCGTGGTTACCTGGTTCCTGGCCAGGTCCACGGTTAGATCGGAAACGTGCCAATGGTAGTTCAGGAAATATTCCTTGATCATGTACCCCTTGTAACCCAGGCACACGATAAAGTCCTTCAGCCCGTGCGCCGCGTATAACTTCATAATGTGCCATAGGATCGGCCGCCCCCCTATTTCCACCATCGGCTTGGGGCGCAAGGAGGTTTCCTCGCTAAGTCGCGTTCCCAAGCCACCCGCCAGAATCACCGTTTTCAAGGCGCCGCTCCTGTCCGCGCATTAATTTTAACAAATTTACCGCGGCACAGCGCTACCGGCCGCCAGACGGGCGACCATGTCCTTCACCGGCAGTGGCCGTTTTTCCGGAGGGCGTCGCCGCGGCAGACATTTTCTTGGTAGGGCGGGCGTATCTCGTCCCCCCCCGGCGGGACCGCGCACGTCACGCAAGGGCCACTGCCTCGAAATAGCCGAAGGCGGAGGATTTCGTCGCGCCGACGGAGATACCATCAGGAGGAGGCGCGGCTGAAGCAGGAGATTCAGGCTTGGCTGGCGGCGGTTGCGGCGACCAACGCGCAAAAGGATCGCCGCTACAGGGCCGCTCGCCGTGGCGACAAGTTGCCCCGGGGAACTGGCCCGGCGGCAGGTTCGTGTGCTGTACCTGCCGCCATATTCTCCAGGCTTCCATCTCACCGAGGGCATGTGGAGCCAGGTCAAGGCCT
>JAKCCC010000122.1 GCA_021838985.1 Planctomycetota bacterium | reverse complement strand
TTTGGACGAACCGAAAAGCGTGATTTCACAGGCCCTTCAGGATGGTGTGGACTTTTTGCACAGCCGTATCAAAGGCCGGGTGTGCAAAAACTCGCCCTGCCACCGTGAATTCCGAAGGATTCTACCATTTACGCTCCCGAAAAACGGCAAAAGTCGAGCTTAGCCCCGGCAGCAGACCATGGCGATAGCGCCGCCGAACCCTTGCGCGATGGTGATGCTGCGTACGATGCCACCGGCGTCAGACAGGCGGCAGCCAGCAAGTGTTTCACGGTGGCGATGGCAGGCCAGGGAAAGCACCAGCGCTACCAGCCCGGAAGCGCCCAGGCTGTGTCCGAGCCAGCGTTTATGGGAAAACACCGCGGGCTGAGTACCGCAAACGGCACGGATCGCCTCGTATTCAGCGCCATCAAATCGGGTGCCGGTGGCATGGGCGTGAACAAAGGCCACGGGTTGGCCGGCGGACAGCTGCGTCAAGCCGCAACGCAACGCGGTGGCGGCTTTATCTGCGGCTACCAAGTGCGTCGCGTCGGCGCCGCGCCACGTCCGCTCGATCGTCGCCATCGAATTCGCCGCGACCGACAGCGGCGGCGCCAGGCTCAGCACCACGGCCGCCGCCGCCTCCGAGATAAAAAATCCCGCGCCGCGCGGATCAAACGGTCGGCAACGGCGATGCCCATCCCCATCCGGGTGGGCCAGGACGCCCAGATTGTCGAAGCTATTTTCAAAGAACGGATCCGCGGAGGCGTCCGCAGCGACCACGATGGCCCGGCGGCAATCGCCGCGGCGCAACGCCGCGACTGCCTGGTGTACGGCTAGCAGGCCGCCGGCGCAGGCGCCGACCGAAGTTTGCCGCGAGCCGGTCAGCCCGAACCGATCGCCCAACGCCGCGGCAATCAGCCCGGGGCCCAGCGCGACATGTCGCGCGGTGTTTTCGTCCAAGGCTCCGGCGGATGAATTCCTGATGGTCCCCAAGGCCCGTAGCCAGGTTAACACCGGCCCCTTGCTCGTCGCCACAAATAAATCTGTCTCCGCAGCGCCATAAACTTCCGGCGGCCAGTTCGCATCCTGCAGCGCCATGTCCATGGCGCTGGCCGCCAAAATCACCACACGGTCCCAGGTCGGTTCACCCAAGGCTATGGGAATTACCCCACGGTCGGTTAATTCTTTGCCCTGCCGGAGCGCCCGCCAATTTTCCGGCACCCCGGCTCCAAGAGCGGTCAGCAAGCCCACGCCATGGATAAAGACATCACTCACAGCGCGGAGTGTATCCTGAAAGCGACCGTTGTGCCCGGTCGAAGCTGCCGGCAATGATGCTTGTTACAGGACAGTCGCTCCTGTCCTGCGGACACCTACGGATGATGAAAATGACCCCGCCGCGCCTACGCTTAGTCGCCCCGCGCGACGGGGCGCGTTCGCGTCGTGGTTTTCACTAGCCCGTCGCTTACACTCCGGGCTATGAAAAGGGAAAGGGATGGTGATCCTAGTGGGCCTCGGCTGGAAGCGCGGTCAATTCGTTTTCGTAGAGGATGGGAATATGGAAGCGGCCAGTACGGCGAACCGGCGAGAGCCGAACATGCTCACCAGCCGGCTCGGCCGGAGGCCCGTCATAGGTTTGCCATTCCAAGCCCAGGTCGTGGACCATCTGATGATCCAATTCAGGGCTGCGACCATACGTGGTCAGATAATTGCCGATCATGGTGCTGTCCGCCCCGGCGAAAAAGATCCAGCTTTGTAAGTCGCGCAGACACACCTCGCGGCCTCCGGCGACTTTCAGTTCCACGCGGGGGTACACAAACCGGCAGATGCTGACGATTTTCAAACATTCCAGGGGCGCCAGGCGCGGCTGGTGTTCCAGCGGTGTGCCCGGAATCGCATTGAGGAAATTCAGCGGCATCACATCCACGCCGATGTCGCGCAGGGTAAATAGCATATCGAGTCGGTCGTCCCAGGTTTCTCCCATGCCGAAAATGCCGCCGGAACAAAGCGACAGGCCAGCCTGCTTGGCGGCCCGCAGGGTGTGCAGTCGTTCGCTATACGGATGCGTGGAAACGATGGAGGGGTAAAAGCGTTCGCTGGTCTCCAAGTTGTGGTTAATGCGCCGCACCCCGTTGGCGAAAAGGAACTTGGCGGTTTCCGGGGTCAGTGCGCCCAAGGTGGCGCAGGCCCGGGTGCGACCGGTGCGGGCGATTTGCCGCAGCATCGGTCCCAGCCAGTCCTCCAACTCGGCGCGGGTCGGCCCGCGGCCGGAATTGACGATGCCGAAACTGTCGGCACCCACGTCGGCGGCATGCGCGGCGGAATTCAAGACCTGTTTATCCGTCAGCTTCTGCTGGGCGCCGACCACGGTTTGATAATGGGACGATTGGGCGCAAAATTTGCAATCTTCCGAACAACCGCCGAGCTTAGCCGCCACGATGGCGCAGAAGCGTATAGCCCGGCCCTTATAACGAATGCGGATTTTATTGGCCCAGTAGAATAAATCGTGGATGTCGTCACCATCGACGCGAATAAGCTCATGGGCCTCGGCGCGGTCCAGCTGGCCGCCGCCGAGCACTTTTTCCGCAAGTTGACGCACCGGTTGCAGCATCTTGGCCCCTTGTTATCTCTAGCGATCAGCCATCAGCGACCAGCTTGCCCGGTCAGAAGCTTCGGCTTGAAAATACCGCCAACAGCTCCATCTTTAGGTGTGCGTGGCTCCGAACCGCTGGCCTGGCCATTGGTCTGCTGCTGGCAATCCGATCTCGCCCTGGCTCTCGTTCGCCACAGTTCACCGCGTTGAAAGTCGCCGTAGCGACTCTCCGACGCGGCGCTTGCCATTTCGCACTCCACCCGCAGCGTGTCCCCGCGTCTCCGTGTCCGTCCCTTTCGCCTTCCGTTGGCCGTCTTACCGCAGTGGGGGCGGGCTAAATTGATCGTTCAGGTTCAGCACGTGCTGCAGCACCAAGCGCCGTCCCTGCAACACATAGATCAGCACCAGGCCATCGCGGTTATCCAGGACATTCACCGTATCCACGCTGCCGAAGCCGCTGGAGGCGGTCAGCAGCGTATATCGCGGGCCGATGGCCTGCATGTCCGCGCGGGCGGTCCGCGGTGTACGGCAAATGGCCAGAGCCACGCCCAGCGCCAGGGCCGACATGGTCAGCAGGCCAATCCACATCGATTCGCGTTTCATCGGTTTGCTCCGCTGCGGAACTAATGGGTTAATGCAGGTGCTGCACCACGCGCCGCAGGTCTTGGGCGACGCTGCGCGGCACGATGAACACCGGGTGGCCCGGATGCCCCGCCGGCGTCACCCATCCGCCAATCACGCCTGTGTCCTCATTAAAAACATAGACGGCGCCGCCCATCTTGCCGCTGGCCGACGCCACCAGATAACGCCCGCCAAGCACGTTCGGCTGGCCGCGCGCCACCGGCATATTCCAGCCGCCCGTCCGGTACAGCAGCCCGGCGGCCAGGACCACGTTCACGCTCAGCAAGCCAGCGATCAGCCAATTTCCGGATTTCATGCCGGATCCCCCAAAGTTCGCCGATTTCAGCCTGGTTATTTACGCCGCCCACCGCCGCGCGTGCCGCGATGCGCGCTGCGGAACGCCAGCAGCGTCACCGCCACAAAGGCGGCTGCGGCAATCGCATACGCCGGCGCCGCGCTGACGTGCCGGCTGATGCGGGGAATGGATGGCCATTTTTGCAATTGTTTGGCCGTCAAATCCGCCATAGCCAAGCCGGTCGGAACCAGCCACGCCACCGCGGCGATCATCAACACCTTAAGCCATCGCCTGCGGGAGTTAATCATGCCATCAGATAATAAGCTGCGCCTTCGTGAAGTCAAGAAAGAACCTTTCCGGCCCAACGTTTCACCCCTGTGGCCGACAACCCTCCGGGCTGTCACCTGGCGCAGGATTTGCCCGTGGTAGTAATAAATGTAACCGTTCACGGGCTGTACTTGGTCCCCGCGCATATCCCGGCTCGCCGGGGGGGCTACGGAGTCCCCGCGGTCTTTGTCCCAACAGCCCTTAAGCGTAAGCGACGGGGCCGGAGCGCCCGTAGAGCCGACGCCCTCGCCCGCTGGCCACATGGCCGATGAGGGCATCGGCCCTACCTACATAGCCCTTAAGCGTAAGCGACGGGGCCGGAATGTCCGTAGAGCCGACGCCCCGTCGGCTGGCCACATGGCCGATGATGGCATCGGCCCTACATACATAGCCTTAAGCGTAAGCGACGGGTAACGCCGGGCGAGCGGCCTCAGCCCGTGAACAGTTATGGCTTTCCCGTTGCCGGGTCCCAGAACGGCGGTGGTTTGGCGGGGTTGATGGCAAGCGGTCTGGCCAGCGACCGGGCCATTTTTGCGTCGGCCTTACGGGCCACCGCGGAGGCCCAGTAAGCGCTGTGGGGGAAAACCGCCGGAACCAGGAGCACCACCACCTCAATTCCGATCGCCACAAAGACCCAGCGGCGAGCGGCCCCGAGTCCACCGCCCACGGCAAGCAGGCCAAGGGCGATAAGAAGGATGAAATTGAGGTTCCAGTTCGTACCCGGAAGCAGGCGCGCCGCCAAGAGCAGCGCGAGCGACCCCGCCAGAAGAGTAGCCCACGAGCCGAGCGCGCGGTTAGTCAGCGGGTCGCCCGATCTAAAAAGGCTGAACAGGCCCCAGCTCATCAACAATGTGACGACGAGCGGAAACCAGAGGGCAATGGCGAGCACCGTGGCCAGCCACGGCTGGGGCGAACTGCTTGGCAAAAGCAGGGCGATGAGCAGTACGAATGCCGCCGGCGCCAGACTCCACACGAAAGCGAGGCGGAATCTCCCAAAATTGGCCCCCATATTTGGTTAGGAAACCTTTGATATCCTGCCGCACATCCTGAAGAGAACCCACGAAACCGCTATGTCGCACGTCTGGCATAACGCACCTCCGCCTGGTTGTCGCGTCCGTCAACCCGGAGCAGCCCCTTACGGTCGCCTCCTCGACGGACGCCTGCAACCACGAACCAAAAACATTCCCGATGGCCTTAGCCGCGTTGATAATCGTGCCATTGGCCGCCACGCCAGGTTATCGTAGCCTCGCGCCGCTACGCCGTGGCGGGGCTCGGACGCCTAGTTTCCACCCACAGCATCTTGTGGCAGGTTGATTATTATACTCTCCGTTAACCTGATTTTGGTCTCCGCTGTCGGACTCGGAGAAACCCAGTGGTCGTCGATAGTTACAGGAACGAAAACCGAAACACCTCCGGGACTTGTTTTCGTGTAGCTTACGCCCGTGACCACCAACTCCAACGAATCCCCCGGTGGAAGAATGACCACGTCGTCCGGGAGATCCGCTTTATAAACTTGGCTCAGGTCTGATTTTGCGAGATTTATTGTCGCGTTGAAAGAATTTGCGAGCGTGTTGACTTCGGCGGTGAAAATCTGCGTGGGGTCAATCCCCACCCCCTGCGATGCTAGGGAACTTACCGCGTCTGATAGGCTGGTCGGGGGCGGCGTGCTACCCGCGCTGACTATCGCAATCCCCTGGTCAAGCTGGTTGACCGAGATCATTTCGCCTGTAGTCACTATCCCAACGATATGGGCATTGCCGACATTGATTCCATTCGACGACATTTGCTGAAAAACGCTCCGGCAGAGCTCCTGCAAGCTAGCTTGGGTAAACCCGACGAGGAGGCCGGTATCCGGCTCGCCCGGTTGTGACGTAAGAAGCTGGCTGCCCCCGAGGCTAATAACCACGTCGCTGGAACCGTTGCCGGATGGGTCATCAGACACACTGCTACTGATGGCTCCGCTGGTACTCGTCCAACTGCTCGAGAAACCGAGATTGCCCCAGTCGATTCGAAGTTGGTCTAGCCAACCGTTGCTTCCTGTTCCCGGAGACGCGGTACTGCTTGGCGGCACGTTGGGATTGATGCCGAGCGTCCGGTCGCCATTAGCCCCAGTTCCTCCGCCGGCGCCGAATTGGGCGCCGAACTGCGCGCCGGTGTTACCGATCGAGGTCAGTGCGCCACCCATGCTAATACCGGAGGGAGGCGTGCTGGCCGTTTCACCTGGCGGCGGGGTCATGGTCGGTGGCGGCTGGATCGTGGGCGGTGGAATGAAGATCACGGGTGGAGGAGTGGTACCACCGGACGGTACGGACAATCCTGCAACGGAGACAGTTCCGCCGACCCCAAAGGCGGTGCCGTAATCAAGGGGCGACGGATTGCCGTATATGCCGTCTTCCGTGTTGTTTATGATCGCCTTAAGAGTGTTCTGGCCGCCGATAACGAAACCATTCGTAACTGTACCGGAAACGGAGGTACCACTGAA
>JAKCCC010000121.1 GCA_021838985.1 Planctomycetota bacterium | reverse complement strand
CACGCGGGGCCGACCCAGGTGCAGCACGTAGGCTCCGGCGAGCTGGGTGTCCCGCACCGCAAAAACCGCCCCCGCGGCAGAACGAATCTCGCCAGTATCTCCAACTTGGCCACCCATTTCCGCATAGAAATTGGTGCGGGTGAGCACGAGCGCTACCTCGCCTGGTTCCGCCGCGCTGACCGCATCCGTCAGTTCTCGGCCGTTCCAAATCGCCGCCACCTGGCTCGGCAATGGAGCGCGCCGGTATTTCGGTTGATCGTCCGTCGGGGGTACGCCGCGGGCCGCCAGCTGCGCCAAGACGTCCATGGGAATCCCAGCCAGATCGCCGCGCGTGGCTTTCCCGGCGGCCCGCGCTTTCTGTCGCGCCTGCGTCATCAACCGCTCATAACCGGCCGTATCCACGTCCAGGCCGCGCTCGCGGGCCATCAACTGCGTCAGATCAATGGGAAACCCATACGTGTCGTGGAGTTTAAAGGCGCTGGCGGCCGCCAGCGCTGGTCGCGGCGCCCCGCTGGCGCGGGCCTCCGCGGCGGCGGTTTCGAATAGCTCCAACCCCCGGTCCAGCGTACGAATAAAACTCTGCTCTTCCCCGCGGATCAAATCGGCGACGCGCTGCGGATTTTGGCGCAATTCCGGAAAGGCCTCCCCCATGGTGTCCACCACCACCGGCACCAGCCGATGCAGAAATGGCTCGTGCAGGTCCAGACTTTGGCGGCCAAAACGCACCGCCCGCCGCAAAATGCGCCGCAACACATAGCCACGCCCTTCATTGTCCGGTGTCGCCCCATCCGTCAGGGCAAAAGTCAAGCCGCGAATGTGGTCGGCGATAACGCGGAAAGCGATGTCCCGGGCTACTTTGCCGTCGGCATCCGGCGCGGTTTCGCCGGGAGCCGGGGGCGGAAATAGACCGCCGTAGGCGCGGCCGCACAATTCGCCGATCGCCCCGAACAGCTCCGTGAACAGATCCGTGCCGTAGTTATCCGCGCACCCCTGCAGCACCTGGCAGATTCGCTCCAGTCCCAGACCTGTATCCACATGCTGCTTCGGCAAAGGCGTCAAACGGCCTTCCGCAGTGCGGTTGTATTGGATGAACACGAGATTCCATAGCTCCATCACCCGCGGATCATCTCCATTGATCTTGTTCTTCCCCGAAAAATCATCCGTGCGATCAATAAAAATTTCCGTGCATGGTCCGCAGGGACCGGTTTCGCCCATCTCCCAGAAATTATCCTCCCCGCCACGATGAATATGATCTGCCGGCAGATGCGCCAGGTCCCGCCACAATTGCGCCGCTTCCTCATCCGCAGGCACGCCGGCGGCGGGATTGCCCGCATACACCGTCGCGTGCAGGCGGCGGGGGTCCAGTTTCCAGATTTTGGTCAGCAGCTCCCAAGCCATGGCAATGGCCCCGGCTTTGAAATAGTCGCCGAAACTCCAGTTGCCCAGCATCTCGAAAAACGTGTGATGGCGGGGCGAACGGCCCACGTCCTCCAAATCGTTGTGTTTGCCCCCGGCACGGATACACTTTTGCGTGTTCGCCACCCGTGTCCACGGCGGCTGGCTGGCGCCAAGGAAATACGGTTTGAACTGATTCATGCCCGCGTTGGCAAACAGCAGCGTCGGATCGTCATGGGGAACCACGGGGCTGGACGGCACGAAGACATGGCCGTGCTGATGCTGGAAAAATTCGATAAATTGCCGCCGTATTTCCCGCGAAGTCATATAACCTTGCCGCTCCCAATGCCCGCGAATTCTTTATTTTAACCGCCCGCGCCCCGACGGGAAACCAGCGGTCGGACCCAGCAGCGCGGAGGGACCGGTGACCGTTTCTGTTCTGACCATGGTAGCGCCGGGTTTCCTCGCAAACGCCACCCCCGGCAAGGTCTCCAAAGGCGACTCCTCGATCCGCCGAGGGTCGCCGGGGCGGCTGAACTACTCCACCTCCGTGCAGACCGGGGGCTATGTACTCCGTTTGGCCTGTGATGAGACATTTACTCTACGCGACTGTTAATGGGATATCTGATTCGGTATTGTTGCCGGAAAATCAGCATTTTTCCGCAGCTTCCGCTCCCGATACTGTCTGGTCAGAGGCCGTGTTGAGTCTATACGCGAGTTGGACGTCATTTTCATCAACGGCAGGACGGCGGGCGCGCAGGGCCGGACGACCTGCGCCGCAGTATTTATCACGGCCGGAATGATCCCCTGACGCTACCTGCACCGAACGGGGATGGCCGAAAATATCCCGCGTCGCCACGTGACAGGCGGATCATTTCGCCCCAGGAAACATCTGCTGCATGGCGTTGCCGGAGGATTTGGGCGCCGTGGTAGACGGCCCTGCCGTGGCCGGCGCGCCGCCGCTGACGGGCGCGGTATTCACGGGTGCCGGCATGGTTGGCGCTGCGCCTGGGCCGCCCAAGGGTGTCACCCCCGGTTTTAAAAACAGATAGTACAGGCGCCCTTTGCTAAGTTCGTAACCCGCCTGGTTTTCCGCCTCCGGTCCGATGCCCATGTAAATGTCCGCCCGGCCCGCGGCGCGAATGGCGCCGCCGGTATCCTGATCCAGCAAAAATCCGGTAAAGGGTTGTTGGTGGCCGGTAAGGTCGGGCACTTGTGTCGAAACGAACGTAATCGCCGCGCGCGGAAAAATGCTCTGGTAGGGCGGCGCTTCAATGGTTTTATCCGTCGCCAGGGAACGATGCGGCGTCACCTTCACCCCCAGTGAACCCAATGGCCAATGCGCGGGATTGTACGGCTTCAAAAACGCCATGAAGTGATTTTTCAGAATCAGCCTTTCCACTGTCTTGGGATGCCAATGGAAATAGCTTTCAATCGCCGGCAGTGACAGTTTGCGCCGGCGGATGGCCCCGGACTTCACCAGCGCCACGCCCAGGCCGGTATACGTGCGGCCGTTATCGCCGGCGTATCCGATGGTCAGCACCTGGTGGTTGGTCAGGATAACCTTCGCGGAGCCTTGTATTTCCGCCACATAAGCGTCCAGGGGATTGCTGAACCAAACCAACTCCCGGCCCTGCAACAAATGCCCCTCGACAATCTGCCGGCGGGTCGGGTAGGGACGTATGGTTCCATTCGGCAGGCGCTGGCCCAGAATCTGGCCGGTCACGGGATTTGCCACCAGGTCCCGCGGAGCCTTATATACGGGATATTGGTAAGGCCCGGTCCGCACCAGAGAACCGTAAAGAATCGGCGTGTAATACCCCGTGAACCAGACACTGCCGCGGTCATCGTAGCCGCGGGCCGTGTAGACATCGTAGCGCTGCAAGATGGCTTGTTGAAACTCCCCTGGCGAACGGAACGTCCGCAACATCGTGCGAAAATCGTAAAGGGTGTTCAATTCCTGGCGATGGGTGATCGGGCCGTCGGGGAAAAATTTTCGGCTCGAAGGTGATTGCATATAGGCAATGGAGCGGTCGATGGCGGTAAGCAATCCTGCCTTGTGCATGAAGGCTGCTTCCATGTTGGGGTACTGGCTCGGACGAAGCAGGCTTAAGCCCCACTGCCCTGGCGGCAGGGCGTGATCGACATTTAACCGTGGCTTGGAAACGATAACGGTGGGGGCCGCGCAGCCGGCCAGCATCACCATCAGCCCGATTGCCGCCCCTGTGAGCACCACGCGCCGTTGCATTGTGAATTTCCTTTCTGGTTTCGCCATACCGATGCAATGGTTGCTCATTATACTGCCCGGCCGACGGTAACCAAGCGCACCGGTTCGAACCGCCGAGCGACATCGGTGCGCGGCCCGCCAGAGTTGCCAGTAACGCCGCCGTGGGCTACCCTTACCGCCATGGCGGCGTTGCGCCGCAAGGAGTTCAGCCATGCCGTCTTATCCCGATTGGGCCGGGACGATGCGCCCAGCCGTCAGCCATCATCCCTCCGCCAACCTCATTCCCATCGTGGTCGAGCGCAGCGGCCGTGGGGAACGATCCTATGATATCTTCTCGCGGCTGCTGCGGGACCGCATTGTCTTTTTGGCCGGGCCGATCGACGATGATGTCGCCAATCTGATCATCGCCCAGCTTTTGTTTTTGTCCAACGAGGATTCCAAGACCGACATCAATTTTTATATCAACAGCCCCGGCGGCTCCGTGACCGCGGGCCTGGCGATTTATGACACCATGCAATTTCTGCGTTGCGATGTCGCCACCACCTGCGTCGGGGTGGCCGCGAGCATGGGCGCGTGGCTGCTGGCGGCCGGGAAAAAAGGCAAGCGCTTCGCCCTGCCCAACAGTCGGGTCATGCTGCATCAGCCGTTGATTTCCAGTGTCATGCAGGGGACCGCGACCGACCTGTCGATTGAGGCCCGCGAAATGATCCGCCTGCGGCAACGGATGTTCGAGATTCTCGCCCAGCACACCGGGCAGACCGTGGAAAAAATTCATAAGGATTGCGACCGGAATCTGTGGCTCGAGGCGGATGAGGCCATCACCTACGGCGTGCTGGATAAGAAGCTGCAGCGCCTGCCCGCGCCGCCCGAGCGTAAAAGCGATTCAGCGCCGCCCGAGGGCGGGGAAACCGACGTGGCGGATCGCTAACCAGAACGTTTCACCGCAAGGACGCGGAGGTCCCAGCGCGGCGAAGCCGCGCCGTGTTTGAATATGAACTATCCGGGTTAAGCAGAAGGTTTTCAGTGTTCCGCATCAAATTTTCAGTGCGCGGCGGTCAGGGCTCAGCGGTGCGCGAGGCGGCGCCACCGCTTCGTGATCGCGCGGTGGTGCGATTTTGGCCCGGCGCCAGGCGCCGGGTGGTCACGCAAGGATGCGGCCCTGCGCCCTTGGCGCCGCGGCCTGCCTGTTCTGAAAATGGGGCGTTGGGGCGCTGCCCGGACCACCACCCCCGACAAGTCGGGGGCTATATACGAGCGGTTGGCACCGTTTTCATTGTCCGCAGGTGTCCGCGGAACCTGGGGAACTGTCCTGAAAATGGGGGGCGGGCATCTTGCCCGCACATTCTGAAGGCCGACGCGCAAGGCTCCGTCGATGTCGGTCCTGAAAATGGGCGGTGGCATCTCGCCGCGGCGAGTCGCCCCGAGGCCGCGGGTAAACTGTGGCGACTTGCTCGCCGGTGGCGACCGAGATCCCGGTGGCCATCGGGACATTACGACCCTTTTCATGCTCCGCAGGTCGAAGACTCGCCTCTGGATAGTGTCCGTGGGGGCATGGGGAACTGTGCCGAAAATCGCCGCCCTACGCTGCATAGCCCAGAGCGCAAGCAATGGGTCTCGCAGTGCGGGCCGCGGGGTCGGCGGACCGCCGGGATAAACCCGGTGGCTCGCCTTAGCCGGATCCATTTTCATCATCCGTGGGTGACCCTGCTGGGCTTGGCTGCCCTGCTGCTAACGCTTACCGGCTGCGCGAACTATGCGAAAAACGCTCCCCTCTATCAGCGCCAGGTTACACTGGAGAATCAAAACGCTGCGCTGCGGGCGAAAGTCCAGCGGCAGACCCTCGAACTAAACGCTTTGCGGCGCCAACTGGCAGCCCGAACGCCGCGCTTCGCGACACTGCCGCCGGAGCGCCTGCGGCAATTGTTCACGGTGCGTCGAATCATCATCACCTCGGATACCCGCGCTACGCAATGGCGGCGGAAAGCAGTGGGTGCGGCGCTGCGCCATTCCGCCGGTAGACCGGCACATCCGCAGTGCGGCTTTCGCGTGTTCGTGCGCACCGAAATGGCCGGTGGCCAGACGCTGCCGGCGACGGGTACCTTCACCATTACCGCTTTCGACCTGGCCGCGGCCCATGGTTCCGCCCGGATTGGTCGCTGGGTCTTTACACCTCTGGAAGCTCAAAAGGATTGGTACGGCTGGTTTGGGCTGGATGCCTTCGCCTTCGATTGCCCTTGGGTAAAACCGCCCCGTCATGACGCGATCACTTTTCGGGTCCAATTCGTGGACGCCCTGACCGGACGGCTTTTTACCACCCAACGACTATTGCGCCTACAATTACATCATTTGTTACCGTAACTTGTTCCATCAGGAGCTGCCCATGCCGAAATTAACCGTGGAAGGATTTGGCGAAGTCGAAGTACCCGCCGGCAAACGCCTGGTGCTGGCGTTGGAGGATGACGCCAAAGTGGATCAGTTGCACGCCTGCGGCGGGTTTGCCAAATGCACCACCTGCCGGGTGGAGTTCCTGGCTGGCGAACCGGCCACGATGACCGAAGCCGAGGCCGCCATCTTGCGGGCCAAGGGCTTGGCCGGCCGCGCCGGCCTGCGTTTGAGCTGCCAGATCCGCTGCGATCATGACCTGGCCGTTCGCCCCATCAGCCGGCTGACCGGTACGATGCGCAAG
>JAKCCC010000120.1 GCA_021838985.1 Planctomycetota bacterium | reverse complement strand
CGGCGTGTGCCGCCTCCTGCGGAATACGCCAGCCCGCCGGAAGGTCCAGCCGAACCGATCCCCGCGCGGCCGCCGCGAATGCCGAGTTGGCCAGTTACGCAGGCAGCCGCAGCTGCAGGATGGCCGCCTGGTCGTCACCCATAGCACACTTCTCCCTGTAAGAAGGAGAAATAACAAATATCCCTCCTTCGTAATCGTTCACGGGCCGGGGCGCCAAGTGCGGCCACACCCGTTGCCGGCGTGCCGGGACTCCGGGCTATGAACTAAGAAACGCGCGTACCTCATGGCCCTGCCGATGGTCATCGGGATCAGCGCGGGGCCAGGTTCAGACCTGTGAACAGTTACACCGCCGGTTTACCGGCGGTGGGGTGCAGGCGCGAACCCGGCGACGGAGTAAAAAAAGCGGGGGCGTGTATTCAACGCAGATACCACCGCCGACAAGTCGACGGCTATATGGGACTGGGGGGCGCCTGGCCGATGAGGGCATCAGCCCTACATACCACCGCCGACAAGTCGGCGGCTATATGGGACCGGGGCAACGCGTCGCAGATAGGGGTGCCGATTTATCGGCCACAGGGTTTCGAATTGGCATATAGCCGCCGGTTTACCGGCGGTGGGATTGGGGTACGAACCTGCCCCCGCTTTTCCGCCCGTTCCGCGGTTCGGTTCGTCTGGAACATCTGCGAGAATCTGTATCGCAATCTCCGTGCTTCTTCGCGCCGTGCGCAAATGCTTCTGGCTTGGAGCGCACGGGCTCGTGCGTCTCGTCATTAAAATCCGTGAAATCCGTGAAATCCGCGCCACAAACCGCCAAAATCTTTGCGCCATGCGAAGATTTTTGTTCGTCATCAGGACAGCATGTTCGACGGCGGACCGCTACCCCCGGCAAGCCGGGGGCTATGTGTTTGGTTGCGGCTCCGCCGCGTTGGGTAATCGGTGGATTGGGTTTGGCTGCGGCCCGGTTTAGTCGCCACGGCGACCAGGCCGCGCTGGGTAATCCGCGGTTTCGTCTACTGATCCGTATTCAGCCCTATCTGTACGCTGCCCCGGCTGCGATTTACAATCCTCACTCCGCCTTTCATCCGATTGCCGACGATAATTGTGGATTTGACGTTCGGCCCTATTTCAACCTGGGTCTTTCCGTAGGCGAAGGCCGGGTTGTGGGTAAACTCGCATCCCAGCACCGTCAGTCCGCCGCCGGTCGCTTTAATGGCCGGGGCCTCCTGGTCTTTCATACCCCATTGACTGAAAGTACAGGCATTAAAGGTCACATGCCCAGTACCCTGTACGACTACAGCACCCGCTCCGTCCCTGGTGGTGCCAGCATTGCAGTTGGTGAACTTCACCGGGCCGCTATTCGTCGGTTCAATCTCGATGGTGTGGGTATCAAACTTCCCCGTCACACCCGGTATGGCGATAGCGCCACTTAACGGCCCGTAGACCCCGCCCGTAAACTGGCCATTGACGAAAACAAGCCCGCTCCCCTGCGCGCAGTCCTCCACCCGTACGGCAGTGAATACCGCTTCCGCGTGGCACTGGGTCAGAAACACGCTACCTGTTGGCCCCGCCTCCTCCGCCGGCCCCTTTGGCCCGCGAATGAAGTGATAACCAACCCCATAGCCCGTCGAAAAACAGTTAAACATGCACTGCCATGCCGTCTGGCCAATAAGAAATGCCGTGGCCTCGGCCGTGAAGCGGTCGTAGGAGGATGGCCCGAATCCCCACCAATGCACATTCTCCACCCGTCCCACGTCACCGCAATCGTTTATAAATATGCCCGTACGCAATGGCTGGCCGACCACGCGTTGAATCATGTGCCTGGCGCAGGGAAAGGTGCCCAAATCCACCGCCTGGTATGGATTGACCAGCACCACATCCATCACGGAAACATCCTGACCTTTCCCGCGAATCGCCCAAGGATAGGCAATAACCTTAACGTTCGGATCGTTGTTGGAGGTGGACACCTGCTCGGGATGGAAGATGGTGACGCCTTTAAGGGTCGCATTGCCTTCAACGGTGATAAACGGCTCGCCGGTGGGATTGCCTTTGCCCTCAACCGCCAGCAAGGTCGTACCCTGGACCATGGGAATTCCGTGGGCCAGGCCAATGTCCACGCCGGTTCCGGTTGGCCGCGGCGGTCGGTCGAGCGAGCGCCATACCCCTTCCAAGGTGACATCCTTCGGGATCGTCAGGTGACTTTTGATGAGATAGTTTCCTGACGGCGCAACCACTATCCCGCCCTTTTTCGCGGCGGCATCCAAGGCTTTTTGAATGGCCGCGGTATCATCAGCCCGGCCATTGCCTCGGGCGCCGAAGTCGTAGACGTTAAGGTAATATTTGTGGGAATCGTTAGGCGCCTGGGGATCGGCCGTCTCGCCGGAGCGAATCGCCTCCGGAGACCTGGCCGACGCTTGCGGCGGTTGTTGTCGGGCGAGAGGCCCGACCCCCAAGCCAACGCCCGCCGCTCCCAAGCCCGCCAACGCCGCGCCACCAAGGAAATGACGCCGATCGAAGATACTCCCCGGCATGCTGGCAGCGGCGACTGGGTGGCCAGGTTCCGTTGAATTTAACGGGCCGTTGGAGTCGGGCTTTTCTTTCGTCATACAGGCCTTTCCTGTTTAGGGCATGTCTTCTCGCCCCTTGTGGCGCGGACCCGCAAACACGAGGTTTCCAGCCGTTGAGGGTCGGCCGTCTCGGCCGACGGCTCCCCTGGGTGTTGTCGGCGGGACGGATGGACTGGCGGGCAAGTCTCCGCCCCCCCCAAAAAACCGTCGGGGTGGACTGGCTCGGGCCACAGTTGCCTCCCCGGCTGCGCGGCCGCCCCTGCTGCGTGGCCGCGGGCGGAAAAGACCCCGCCCGCGGCCGCGCGAGGACCAGCCCCCGTCACCACGAGTAAGCACCCGAGGCGGGGGGCGTTTGGTTGGTGTTTACGTAACGGATGGGCGTCATGCAGGTATCAAAGGGCGCCCCCAGGGTCGTGATCTCCGGAACGTGCACCAACCCATCCGTCCGGGCATACGACATCCCCACCTGGTTGGTGTCCGTCGTGCCGTTGACCACACCCGTGGCGGTGGTGTAGGTGAAAATATTGTCACCGTTCTGGCCCACGTAGGGCGAAGTTTCCCAAGTTACGTGGTCGTCCGCGAAGCCCACATTCTGGCCGTCGCCGGCGTGGTTGCCGGAATTGTAGATATACGGGCCATAGGTGTTGGCCGTCGGCAGGGTGGTGGTGACGCGCTGGTAGACGCCGGTCCCAACGCCACTGCCGTCTGTCGCATTGCCGTCAAACGGCGCCATGTCGCTAACCAAGGGGACCTGCGAGTTGGTGAAGTTTGTGGTCCACCAATCGGGGACCGCCTGTACGCAGGTGACACCACCTGACGGGCTATTCTCCCAAGGCCAAGGGAAGGCGATGGAATAGCTTAGCCCCTGGCCGTAAACGCCGGTAGCGCCCTCAGCGCCGATCGCGTTGGCGCCGCCGAAATTCGAGTAGTAATCGGTCGCACCGGCCGTGGGAGGCGGCGTGACGTATTCCAGCGACGGACTATCGGCAAACGGATCCGACGGGCAGATAAAGCTCGCCGGTGTCGTATAGCCCTGGAGCACCAACATCCACAGCCCCGCCGAGGGGCTGGGGCGCCCATTCACGAAGGTGTTGTTGGTGAACCAGTTCAACACCGCCTGCTGGGGCGTCGTGTAGTAGTTTGCCGTTGGGTTATTTCCCATGGGGGCGTTCCAGTACCAGTTTCCGCCGCCACCGAGGGTGACGGGGTTGCTGATCTCCGTAAACGAGCCGGGGAACACGCCGTTGTTCGGCTGAGCATAGGTCACCATGGACTGGATGATCCCGCGGATATTGGCCATGCAGACCGCGCGGTTGGCTAATTCCCGGGCCTTAGCCAGCGCCGGCAGGAGAATGCTAATAAGGATCGCGATGATCGAGATCACTACCAGCAGCTCGATCAACGTAAAACCTAACGCACCCCTGACCCGGCTCCTGAACGAGCGGAATCCGGCCCGGTGGAGCAGCGATTCCAAGTCGCCATAGGCTCCCAGGCTCCGCGCCAAGCCGAGCACCATGGCACCGACCAGCAGGGCCACAGAACTTAGCAGCCAAGTGATGGGGGACAACGCGGTTCCGACTACGCCTTGGATGGTTTCATTCGCTCTCATCGTAATCTCCTTTAAAAGAGAGCCGACCATTTGTCGAAGGGTCGCTACGGCGGCCCTTCCCGTTCTTCCGGGTTAATTAAGTTGTCAGTTTTTCCCGATCGGTCCCGAAACTTCGCGACATCGGGATTATTTTTCCTCGTCCTCCGTGGTTCTTCTGTTTTAACTCTAGCACCGGATCAAGCCCGCGTCTATAGCTTTTCGTCCAAATCGTTTGTCGTTTCGTCCAGAGCCTAAAACCGCCGAAAAATCGTATTTTACCCGCCACGGCGGGGATTACGCTGATTTCACGGATTGGCCGATAAAGGACGGCAAAAACGCCAACTTTATCCGTGCCATCCGTGTAATCCGCGGTTACGGTCTTCCGTGTCTCCCGCGCCTGATCATCCTCCTTCCGCATGCGCCTCCGGGTGCTCCATTCTCGTTCGGTTCACCGCGCTGAAGGTCGCCGTAGCGACTCTTCGACGCGGTGCTTACGATTCCTCATCTCACGGTCGCCTTCGTGTTCTTTGTGTCTCGCGCCGCAGTTTACCGGCCACGGCGAGGGTTACACTCTTTACACGGATCGGCGGAGACAACCAACTTCATCCGTGCGATCCGGGTGATCCCCGCCGCGGCGGGTAAACTGTGGTTCTCGCCTTCCCCGGGTTTCGCGGTTCGCCACGGCACAACCATTCGCGTCCTTCTTACTTGGGCCTTCGCGTCCACCCACCCGCACTCCGTCATCAGCGGCTCTTCCGCTACATCTGATATTTAACTCTAGCACTGGATCAAGCCCGCGTCTATAGCTTTTCGTCCAAATCGTTTGTCGTTTCGTCCAGAGCCTAAAACCGCCGAAAAACCGCAATTTACCCGCCACGGCGGGCATTTCGCTGATTTCACGGATTGACCGATAAAGGCGGCCAAGAACGCCAACTTTATCCGTGCCATCCGGGTGATCCCCGCCGCGGCGGGTAAACTGTGGTTCTGGCCTTCCGCGGGTTTCGCGGTTCTACCGCACACGGCTATTAATGATGCATTCCAGAGGCCAAGCCAGCGTGCATCCGGCCCAGGAAAGCGGCGGGACGCCGCTTCTACTTTGGCGAACGGTACGTCGCAATAAGAGCCGTGTGCAGTATCATCATTCCTCTTCCGCTGCGTCCTCGGGTGCTCCATTCTCGTTCGGTTCACCGCGCTGAAGGTCGCCCTAGCGACTCTCTGACACGGGGCTTGGGGTTCGCCCTTTTGTGACTGCTTTATCCCCACCAGAGATTGTTTTCCCTCGTACCAAATCCGATGGGGTCCAAATAAAGGCGACGCGCGGGATAGACCGCGCAGCAACATGTGCGATTCCCGTGGAGCGATCCATGCTCGCGGGCCAACGTTTTGCGGACCTGCGGCGCCCGAAAAGCAAATATTTTCGAGCCAGCGAGGTCACCAAAGGCCAACTCGGTAGAATCGTTGGTCGCGCCAACCGCCGATCATCCTAAAAACAAGCACATTATTTTTTTTTCGTGCTTTTCGTGCCCTTCGTGGTTGGAATTCGTCGTGGGCATCCCCGGGTATTTAACAGGCTGCCTTGGGCGCTGTACCATGGCAGGGACGAGATCCGGAGCCTGCTTTGCCGCCCATTAAAATAAATGCGGATAAACCCCATCCCGCACTCTGGGAATATCTGCAAACGGCCCAGGTCTTGGGAGTCAAAGACGGCTACCTGGTCGGCAAACGAGTGCCTTGGTACAGACAAGAGCAACGGCGCCCCGCTCCTTTCCTGTGCACGTATATGGGCCGTGGAACAAACGGCAAAGGGCCGTTCCGTTTCATCTGGAATCGCTCGGCGGCCATTGGGACGAATCTGTATTTAATGCTCTACCCCAAGAGCGGCCTCGCGGCGATGCTCCGACGCCATCCCGAGCGGGCCGGGGAAGTGTTTGAGCTGCTCCGTCACGTCACCGGGCTGGAATTGCGCGCCGAGGGCCGCGTCTACGGAGGCGGTTTACACAAGATTGAACCGAGCGAACTGGGCCGGATATCCGCGGCGCCATTTGTGGAACGTTGGCCCGGACTGGCGCTCGGCTGCACCGCCCAGCAGGAATCGCTTCTGTTCGGGTGAGGGGAAGAGCACCTTGGTAGCCCGCTTCGACCGCCCCACCTTCGCAACACCCCTTCGCCAGTCGGTCTGTCTCCGCCGG
>JAKCCC010000119.1 GCA_021838985.1 Planctomycetota bacterium | reverse complement strand
TTTTCGCGCCGCGCGAAGATTTTCGCCCGCGGGGAATCCGCGATTTCCGGCGGAGAATCCACTCCCGGCAAGGTCTCCAGAGGCGACGCCTCGATCCGCTGAGGGTCGCCGTGGGCGACTAAACTATTCCGCCTCCGTGCGGACTGGGGGCTATTTATTTGGTTGCGGCGCAGTTTACCCGCCCATGGCGGGCCGCGCTGGGCGCCTGCGTTCACCGCGTTGAAACGCGGTACTGCCAGTCCGGCGCCTCGTGTGGTCCCAACCCCCTGTCACGACGCGCGAAAGCACCGTGGCCTTAGCCCGGTGAATCCCGACGCCCCCGGGCGCCCCCGGCTCCAGGGCAGGGCCGCTGCGCAGCGCGCTGCAGCAGTTCCGACGCCTGGGCCAGTGCGACCTGCGTGATGTTTTTGCCGACGGTCATCGCGGCCAGCTCCCGGGTGCGCCCCTCGCCATTCAAAATGCAAACCTCGGTGAAGCTGGCGTTGTTTTCCACTCGCTTGCGGATACTCAGATGGCGGTCGGCGAAGGCGGCGATCTGGGGCAAATGCGTGATGCACAATACCTGATGCCGGGCCGCCAGCGCCCGCAATTTTTCGCCGATCACACCGCCCATGCGCCCGCCGACGTTGGCGTCGATTTCATCAAACACCAGCACGCTGCTGCGATCGGCCTGGGCGAGGATTGTTTTCAGGGCCAGCATGGTGCGCGACAGTTCTCCGCCGCTGGCGATCTGCCGAAGTGGGCGCGGCGGCTGGCCGGGATTGGCAGCGAGCATAAACTCCACCGTCTCCAAGCCCGAGGGGGAGGGAAATGGATCTCGCGCGGCGCCGGCGACGAGAGGGTTGGCGGCTCCGGGTTTCGGGTCTCCAGTTTCCCGACCAGCGCTGACTGCGTCGGAGCGCCGCCGTCCCGTTCCCTCGCCCGGTTCAGCTCCACCGCTTGGGGCGATGGGCGCTGCGAGAGGTCTAAAATCGACGTGGAACCGCGCGTCTTTCATGCCCAAATCGGCCAGTTGTTCCCGCACCAGGGGGATCAGCTTACGGGCCGCCGCCCGCCGCTGGTCCGATAACACCGCACCGATTTTAGCGAGATGATCCGCGGCCTGCATTATCTGTGACTCCAGCTCCGCGGAATCCTGCTCCGCGGAGCGTAACCGGGCTAATTCTTCGCCGACGTGCCGGCGAAATTCCAGTAGTTGTTCCAGCGTGCCGCCGGCGCCGCAATATTTGTGGATGAGGCGATTCAGTAAATTCAGCCGTTCCGTGACTTCCGTTAATTCCCCCGGGTCCAGTTCCAGCCGTTCCAGCACGCGGCGGAGCGTAAACGCGGCGTCATCCAGCGACACGGTTGCGTCACGGGTCTGGGCGGCGACGGGCGCGACGTCGGGATTCAGCTCGGCGGCCTCCAGCAGCGCGCCGGTAACTGCTTTTAGCCGCCCAACCATGGCGCCCTCTTCCTCATAAAGCGCGGCATAGGCGGATCCCAGAAGCCGCTGGAGTTTCTCCATATTGGTCAGCAGGCGGTGGCGAACTTCCAACTGCTGCTGTTCCTGGGGCTGGAAGGCCGCCCGGTCAATTTCCGCAGCCTGAAAGGCGCCCAGTTCCAACTGGCTGCGGCGCAGCATCTCCGAGGCCCGCAATTCCTCCCGGCGGCGCAGCAGTGCCTGGTGCTGCTGATGCCGCCGACGGAAGTCTTCCGCCAGGTCCGCGGCGCCGGCGAAATCATCCAGCACGGAAAGTTGATTCGCCGGCTGCAGTAAAAATTGCGCATCGTGCTGCCCATGGATATCCACGAGCATCCCCGCGATGGTCTGGAGCATCGTTCCAGTAATGGGATGCCCGTTCAGCGAAGCCCCCGTGCGCCCGCTTTCATACAGGCGGCGAACCAGAATCAATTCCGGTTCGTCCTGCAGAGGCAGACCCGTTTGGGCGGCCAGTTGTCGGCGGAGCGCCGCCTGGACCTGAAAGACACCGGTGATACGCCCTTCTGTCGCTCCGGCGCGCAGCATATGGCGGGGCGAACGCAGGGCCAGCAGCAATTCCAGCGCGCCGATGATCAACGACTTGCCGGCGCCCGTCTGTCCGGTGAAGCAATTCAGACCGGCCTGGAATTCGATGCGGATGTCGGCAATGATCGCCAGGTTGCAGATATGCAGTTCCCGCAGCAGGTGCAGCCTCCCAATCAGCCGGTTCAATACTTTCCATAGAGCGGTCCGAAGGCGCGGCAGGCGGCCAAGTCAGCCGCTTCCGGATTCTGGGTGCCGAAGGCGGTCCAGGCGCTGGGACGGAACAGGCGCTCCTCTGGCACATTGTGCATGTAGACCGGAAGGCGCAGCATGGCGGCCAAGGTGATCAGTTCGGATCCGATGTGGCCATAAGTAAAGGCACAGTGATTGGCTCCCCAATTGTTCATCACCGTGTACACGTCGCGGAACGGCCCCTGGCCGCTGCAGCGCGGTGCGAACCAGGTGGTCGGCCAGGTGGGATTGGTGCGCTCATCCAAGGCGGCGTGTACGGCTTCCGGTAACTCCACGGTTACCCCTTCGGCTATCTGGAGAGCCGGGCCTAAACCGTGGATCAGATTCAGCCGCGCCGCCGTCACCGGCATGCCGCCGCGGGTGCGGAAGCGGACGGAAAACCCGCCGCCGCGAAAATATTCGTAAAGCGCGGGGCAAAATTCGGCCGCGGCCAGGCAGGCGGCCGCTTCCGTGGGCGTGATTTTCCACCAGGGTTTCATCACCGGGGCGCCCTGCTTTTCCTGGCAACCCGTGCCATCCAATGCGGCCGGGCCGCTGTTGATCAAATGCAACAAGCCACCCTCGGCGGCGCCCTGCAGTTGGTGCCCGGTGACGCGCCGCACCGCTTCGGCCGACCAGTAGGTGCGGACGTCGGCGAAGATTTGGGCCTGGCCGGTGAGCAGATGGCCCAGGAGCATCGTGGCACCGTTGAGCGCGTCGTTTTCCGTGGCGACGATGAACGGCTGGCGGATGCCGGTCCAGTCGAAGGAAGAACATAACAGGGTCTCCAAGAAATCGCCGTTGGGAAGATGATCCGTCCATTGGCGCTGGCCCTGGAAGCCGGCGGCGATCGCGTTGTGGCCCAGCGCTTCCTCGCCAAAGCCAAGCTCGGCCAGGCGTGGATTGCCGATCATCAGATCGCGCACCAGGATGGCCATCTTGACGGAAACTTCCCATTCGTGCTCTTTTTGCCGGCGGCTGCGGCGGCGTGGCGTAGCGTTGGCATCCCGGCCGGGACGGCAATACTGCCGGGTCCAGGCCAGGGCGTGGGCGAATTCCCGGGGATCGTAGATGCCGCGTTCGATGCGTCGGACCAATTCCGTCATGTCTACGTGCATAACCCGCATGTCGAGATAGGCTTGGAAAAAGGCGGCATCCACGGCCGAACCGGCGATGCCCATGGACACGCCGCCGATGCCGCAATAGCTGCGGCCGCGCAGGGTGGCCACCGCCAGGCCGGCCCGGGCGAACTGCAACAACTTTTCCTCGACGTCCGGGGGAATGGTAGCATCATCGGCATCCTGTACCTCGCGGCCATAAATATTGAACACCGGCAGGCCTTTCTGACCATGGGCGGCGCCCACCGCGGCTAGGTACACGGCTCCGGGGCGCTGGGTGCCGTTGAAGCCCCAGACCGCTTTGGGTGTCAGCGGGTCCATATCCATGGTTTCCGATCCGTAGCACCAGCAGGGCGTGACCGTCAGTGACACGCCCACGCCCTGCCGCGCGAATTTCTCCGCGCAGCGCGCCGCCTCCGCGAGGCCGCCGATGGTGCTGTCCGCCAGCACGCACTGGACCGGCGTGCCGTCGGCATGGCGGAGTTTTTGCGTCAACAGCCGCTGCACGCCGCGGGCCATGGCCATGGTCTGTTGTTCCAGGGACTCACGGACGCCGTCGCGCCGCCCATCAATGGTGGGTCGGATGCCGAGCTTCGGGTTCGCGCCAACCAGACGATTCCGGGGGCGCTGCATGGTGATTTGCATTTCCTTGGCCATTATCCACCTCTCATCAAAAGGGCGCGCTCGTTCACACGCCTGCGTTGGGGCGCGTCGGAGCGCCAGTATTTTCCGCCTGTACCCGGCAGAGGCGCCGTTTGCCAATCTGCAGGATGGGCTGATTTTCCAATGACACGCTCTGGTTCCAGTGGCTGATCTTTTCTCCGGCGAAACGCACCGCGCCGCTTTCCACGAGCCGCCGAGCCTCGCTGGTCGAAGGCGCCAAGCCCGCCTGTTTGATCAGGGTCAGCAGACCGATGCGGCCATTTTGCAGCAGTGCCGCCGGGATCGGGCAAAGGGGGATATCCGCCGGCAGTTGGCCTTCGGAAAAGCGGCGGCGGAATTCCTCGGCGGCGGCGGCGGCGGCGGCGGCGGAGTGGAACTGTTCAACAATGGCCCGTCCCAGCACCTCCTTGGCCTGCCGTGGATGGACCCGCGCGGGGTCCAGCAGCACGCCGATGCGCTCTTCCGGCAGAGGGGTGCAAAGGCGGAACCACTGCGCCATCAACGCGTCGGGAATGCTCATCGCCTTGCCGAATTGCTCCGCGGGCGAATCGGCCACACCGATGTAATTGCCGAGCGATTTGCTCATTTTTCGTTGGCCGTCGGTACCCAGCAGCAGGGGCATGGTCATGACGATCTGCGGTGGCTGGTTCTGCGCCAGCTGCAAATCGCGGCCAACGAGATTATTGAAGGTCTGGTCGGTGCCGCCCAGTTCCACGTCCGCCTGGACCATCACCGAGTCCCACCCCTGCATCAGCGGATACATGAACTCATGGATGTAAATGGGTTCGCCTGCCCGGTGGCGCTCCTGAAACGTGTCGCGTTCCAACATGCGTGCGACGGTCATCTGTTCGGCGAGGCGCAGCGCGTCGGCAAAGGTCATTTTGGCGAGCCATTCACTGTTGCGGCGAATTTCCATTTTTTCGGGACGGGTGTCCAGAATTTTACCGGCTTGGGCGAAGTACGTACGGGCGTTTTCCTCCACCTGTTGGTCCGAAAGCCTGGGCCGGGTTTTGGTTTTACCGGTGGGATCGCCGATGCGCGCCGTGAAATCGCCGATGATCAGGACGGCCCGATGGCCGAGGTCCTGAAATTGCCGCAACTTGCGCAGCACCACGGCGTGGCCTAAATGCAGGTCCGGGGCGGTGGGGTCCATCCCCAACTTCACGCGCAAAGGGCGGCCCGCGGCCGCCGCCGCCCCAAGCCGGGCGCGCAATTCTTCCGCCGCATAAACATGTTCCGCGCCTTCGAGCAGACGCCTCCAATGCGACTCCAGCACCATTGGGTCCGGTGGATCCATGGCGGTATTTTACCAGGCGCCGGGAGATTGTCGCTACTGCCGGCGAAAGCCCATTGAACCGTCAAGAGTCAGAAGTGACGAGTAACGGACCAAAGGAGAGAACACCGCAACTCAGTTCCCGTATACTTTTTACCTTGCACCGTTGCCTTTCTACTCCGCAGCCTGTATTCCATAGCGCCGGGTGTCCAAGTCGTGTTACCCCCGGACCAGCCTGGCGCGGCCCCTTAAAAAGTGTCGGCGTGTCTTCCCGGTTATCGCCCGCGCGCAGCGTCGTCGGGTGTGGCCGGATTTTTTCGCGAACGTCGGCCAGCAGCGATAACGCCAAGTCCCTAACGTCTTAGCGGCGGCATTCATGCCGCCCGTGGGTATATCTCCGTCCCCAAATTCGGCCACACCCGCGCTGTCCTCCGCCGCGCAAGACTCCGGTTACAGCGCCGGGTGCAGCAGCAGCACAACGGTAACCGCGACGCCGTTGAAGGCGGCATGCATGGTGATGTCGGCCCACATATTTCCGGTCCGTTCGTAGATATAACCCAGCCCCACCCCCAGCAGAAATAGGCCCGGCAACCAGGCGCCATCGCCGGGGGATATCCAGTAATGCGCCAGGGCAAAGGATAGCGCGGTCAGCCCGATGGCGAGCCAGCGATCCGCGACAGTGGCTGCCGGCTGTGGATTTAAAGTGTCGGGTTTCGGGTTTACGGTTCTCGCCGTATCGACTCTTCGAGCGGGTTTCAGCTGGTTGGTTACGGATGTTTCGTCGCCGGCGTCGGCGTGTGTGCGCGCCTGGGTGGCCGCAGGTCGGAAGACTGGCCCCCCGCCAGCGCCGCGGCGGCGTGCCGCCAATAAACGAAAAATAAAAGATTGGAGCATCCCACGGAAAAATAATTCTTCGGAAATAGGCGCCGATACGCAGGCCATAAAGACAAGCATCGCCAGCGGCCCGGCGCCGGGATGCGCTTGCATCGCCTGGAGCAACGGATGTTCTGGAGGTCGGTGGTGCCAAAGCCACTCATTGAGGCGGGAGGCGACGAAGAAGGTCACGTACAGCGGCGGGGCGATGAGCAGATACGCGAT